>JBBRKX010000001.1:0-45871 GCA_038231675.1 Chthonomonadales bacterium
AGAGAGGGATGTGGCGGCCATAAAGGGCTCCTTTTCATCTGACAGCGTATAACACTGTCAGATAGAAAGCAAATATATTGCCCGCCTTTCGATTCCCGACTTAGATCACTTTGCCGATGTACACCCTACTCCCACGCTCCGCGTGACACTTGACATGTTCGAGCTTCTATCTCGGCTGGCCGATGGATACACAGCTGCAAGCCAGGAATTCGAACCGTTTCTAATTGATTTGGAAGAGTTCAAGGCGATGCTGCTTCGCAAGCCCGTAAAGGAAGCGCTCTTATTGGAAGGGCGATCACGATTGCATCGCGTCGCCTTGCGCGATGGGCGCGTGGAGATTGGTGCGGCATCATGAGCATAATCCTGCCCAAGCCTTCCAAGGGCATTAAGTTCGATTACGTTTTCAGTATCGACATGAACGACTTCGATGTTGAAATGCTCCTGCCTGCGCTCTTCCATCTCATTCGGACAAAGGGTGCTCCGATAGGGAAGGCGAACGACCCGGAGCTTTTTAGCTCTTATCTGGACCGGCTGACGCAGCACGACCGCCTGCGTGGATTTTCCGATAAGAAGCATCTCCTAGAGCGCTGGCTCAGAACAAGCGTCGTAAAAATGGGCTTCAAGGGCCGGGCTCATTCAAGCGAACAGATATCGTTTCTGTATCCAAGGACGATGCTGAGCTATAAGGCGGGCTGGCCGAAGGATATCACTCGAATCAGAAGCGTCCACTATTTCGTCTATGCAGGATTACTCGCCAAAGTGACAGGCCCCGGCGACCTCGACACGCTGTTCAGGTCGGCATTCGGCAGCGGCCTTGTATTCGGCGACGGTCCGCAATTCGATGGACACTACGATGGCGAAACGGATATCGATCTCGAAGCCCTGCTGTCGATATGCTTCACTGACCAACTCACGCCCGCGGGGGTATCCGTCAAGACACTGGCAGTCAAGGCTGAGCCGCAACTGCCCGACCAGGCCAGCTATATGGCCGAGGATATTCTCAACCTGGTTGATTGCTACAGGGGCGAAATATCTACCGGCGTGCTGACGCGTTATCTCCTCACGATTCTGAATCTCCATCTGTTTGTCTACACACTGCGGCTCATGAACTGGTTGATCCGGCTGTCGGATTCGGACGTGGTTGCCAGTCAGCACGAGTGCTTTGTCGATTGCACCGGGATTCGGGGCTCGTACGGAAGCGAGATGGCGCGTGCCTGCGTCGACCGCGACCTTGAGGTGCTGGAGCGATATACGCGAACGGCATTGCGCTTGCGGACACTCAGTCGATTCGTGGAGTCCGCCCCTGATCTTCGGGCGGCAGCTCCTCCTAAGGAGAAACAACCCTCCGAGTACCTCAAACATTTGCTCGGTTTGGCGGACCACGTCAAAATCGCCGCGAGGGCCGAGAATGAGTTTGAATCCATCCTGCATGCCAACGGATTGGCAGATGAAGAATCGCTAGAGCAGGAATCGGATGTGGCGGCTCTTCTGCGTGCACTTCGAGACGAATACACAGGGTCCTCAATCGATCGCCTCGTTGAAGTACTGTACGCTTCGCAGCGTAAATCGGCCATAAGCAATGCGACCCGTTGGTACTACTCCGTAGCCGGTTTCAACCGCAGTTACGGACTGCTGACCGGCAACGCCACCGGCGGCCGCCGCGTCTCGCGCTACACAATGAGCAATGAACTTCTCACCGCGCTCGTTCACGTTGCGCTGGCTGACTTCGGACAGCCTGGCACCGGGAAAAAGGAGCCAGCAACTCGCTTGTCGCTCCGCACGTTCCTGCAATGGTTAAAGGATCGATTCGGTATTCTGATCAACGCGGCGCCATCATTTGACAGCTCGACCGAGGCGGTGCAATCCGCCTCCGTCAATTTCGAGGCGTTCAAGGCGAGACTAAAGCAGATCGGCGTCTTTCAGGATCTGTCAGACGACTTCCAGGCGCAATACATTCGACGGACGCCAAGTTCGTCAGCTGCGGAAGTGGGCGCGTAAATGCCCACTGTTTTCCAAACGTTATTGCCGCCACTGGCTGAGGCCGTGGCGGCGGAGTTCGGTGGACGGGAGGACGGCCATTGTGTACGGGTCGATAATCTGAGCTACGAAGATTCTGTGGCGCTCTGCCAGTTGCTCCGCGAGTCGGGGCGAGAATCCTTTGTGAGTTTCGTATTGAATCCGGCTCCCGCACAGCCTTTCGAGCTGCGACCCGATCACGCGGTCGAGAAGCGCAATCCACCCAACCCGAGCTTCTGCCTGATTGTTCCGCGGGATTTCAGCGCAGAGGTTCCCAAGTCACTTGAAAACGCGTTTTCCGTGTTTGATTTGAGGAGCTTCCTGGCGAGTACAGAGGACCAATTGGTCGGATCGCTACCGGAGGAAATTCGGACAGTGATTCGCAGGCTCAAAGCCAGGCTCAAGGGGAGGGCGGCGGTTTCAGCTGAAGACCGAATTGCGTACTACCTCGATCTGAGGAAGAACCCGGTGCTGTCTGATGCCGGGCGTTCTCTGTGGCGCCTTGGATTGATCCCGGATTTCCGGGAGGACTTTCTGTCTCGGATTGAGCAGAATCGACGATCTGTCGATGCCATTTCCCGGCCCTCACGGCCGCAGAATTCCGCTGCCGAGCGGATCGCCGAGCTGGGTTTGCCGAGCGGCGATTTTAACCGGCGCCTCATCCGATTCTTGAGCTCGCGCGTCTTGCACGACACGGAGGCGTGGCAGCGTCCAATCGCCGAAGATCACGCGTTCGAAAACCTTTCCTTCGACCATTGGCCATTTCCAGAGCACCAGTTTTTTGACCTGCAATCCATACAAGTGGAGCCGTTTGCCGACAGTCATGGCGCGGTGGCCTCATATTGCCACCTCGACCATTCGGCTGGCGTAGGCACGGCCTTAGTGGCCAATGTCGGTCCCAAGAAGAAGGTGGCACTTAGGTGGGTAAGTGATCCTATCAACCCCAGAGGCGTCACGCACTGGTGTGTAGAATTGATTCCTGCTCGGAGCCAGTATGGTGACACAGGCTCGACGCTACTCGTAGAAAAAGTCAAAGCAACTCTGAAGCAGACCAAGACGGCGCGGATCAAGCTCGACCTCGACTTGGAGGAAACAGAATACCGAGCTGTAGAACTTCGCGTGAGCGCACTTGGCAGTGACGGGCAGGCTGTGTGCGATGTTGCCGGCGAGGTCATCTCGGGGCATTCCGACGAATTCTGGCTGAGCAAGGAAGAAGACGAGGAGGGCGTGGATCGGCTGCGCAAGCTGACTGACATTTCGCTGCCGCTCGCCAGGCTGCGGGCCTCTTACACTCTCCCGCACAATGAACCGGAGCTTCCGGAAAGCAACCCGCTCTGGCAAGAAGAAGATACTTCCTTCTCCATACAGTTACGACGGAAGATCCTCATGCGTTTGGCTACCAGCCAAGTGCTGTGCAAGATCCAAGATTATATTCTGGAGAACCCAAAATCAGGGTGGCTGTGGGCGGACATTGATTCGGAAAAACGCCTCTCTCTCCCCGACATTCAGTGGGATGCCTTACCGGATTCCATGGTCGAACAGAAGCCCTGGGCGGATTTCCTCAAACAACGCGATCAGCTGTGCCGGGAGTTGCGTAGCCGCGAGGCTCGTCGCCGCGTCGAGAGCCTTGATTGGGATAACGTACTGACCGATCGGGTCCGCAAGTATGCTCGGTCCTACCGGGATCTCCTTGAGAGCGCCATTTCCAGCTCTGATTCGGAAGCGTTGCGGTGGGTCCTTACGCTCGATGCGTTGCAAATCCGAATCCTTTACCCCGGAGGCGGCGACAGCACGGCCGCACTCATTTTGCCGCTGCATCCGTTGCGTCTGTTGTGGTACGGAGCTTACGCGGAACTGCTTGAACATTGGCGAACTGCCCTGGTAGGACTACCCAAATCTGAACGTCGCGATGCACTTGATTTCTCGATCGCTGAGCGACTCGTCCCGGCCCACATGCCGCTTTTCGTTCCCGGTCAAGGGGATCAAGTCCACGTATTCGCGCAAAATCTCGGCATTTTTCTCGGTGTCGCGTTTCCGGCGGATGTTCCAGAGCCGGGACGGTTACTGATGGAGATATCTGATCTTCTCGGCCTGCCGTCGGAGCTGGTCAGTTTCAGCGATTTCCCTCAGGAGAAATTGACTCGGAATCTCCTGGAATATCAGCACCTCCATGACTACGCCTCCAGTTTTCGGATCAGCGTGAGCAATGCCGGTGACGGGCTCCCTGTAACTGACGGGCTTCGAGAGATGTACGCCCGTCTGACTGATGAGTGGGAGAGCAGGGGAGGGATGCCCCGCCTGGATCTCATCGCCCATTATCGAAAACCATTGCCGCTGAACATGCCAGAGGCTGACAAATTAAGGACTTGGTTGGAGGCACAGACCGCTGCCACCAGCGCTTCCCATTTGGCACCCACAATGCAGCTGGCCATTCGCAGCGAGGATCTGCTCAGCACGCCTCCTGGCGGGGACGTGAATCTCGCTGTCCTATTTGACGAAAGCCGTGCGACCGTCGCCCTCAAGCCGACAATTGAAGGCCAAGATAGTGCTTCTGGTTATGGGCTCATCACCCATCTCGTATCGCGATTCGATAGCCAGGCCGACGCTGCTTCCTGGATTCATCAGGCTGCTTTTCCTAGTGGTGCTGCTCATGAGAAGCATCCCGTCACATCTGGCTATACGGCAGACCTCGTCGATACGCAGCGCGCGATGCTTCAAGCTGAACAGCAGCGCATGAATTTGGCGCGAAGCGAGCCCGAAGTGCTCTCCTTGGTCGTTCAACTGGACGCAGAGCACCGGGACCGGCTGGACCGGGTCCATAAGTCGGCCGACTGGGTGTTGCTGCTTGATCGATACATCGGGGTCGATCTCTTCGACGATCCGCGAGATCCGTTTCTGTCGGAGTCCGCGAGAAAGTATCTATTGGACTACGCTCCTGAGTTCGTAGAGGGGCTAGGGCATAAGCTAATCGTAACGACCGCGTGGCGCGAGGAAATAGAAGAAGTACTTCGCACTGCCATGGCCGATCTTGGCTTTGAAGCCGTGGAAGAGAGCGTTGGCCAAGCCTTGCAGCACCTGAAGAGCATCTCGGGCCGGTTGGCTCTGCGGCTCATTCACGACAATACTCGTGCAAAAGAGGTTGCGGGACTTGGAGCAGCCGTTGCATGGATGAAGGCTGCCGGTGATCTGGCCGACAGCATTCTGATTCCGGTTGATTCGCACCCGGAGATATTTGCCTCGGAGCCGAGCGTGCCGGGATCAAAGGATACGCCAGATATCGCCGGCAGCATGGCGCGCTGCGATTTGGTGCAGGTCAGAGTTTATCCACGACGAATAGATGTCACCTTTATCGAAGTGAAACTCCGTCGAGGCACAGGTCCCAGCATGGATTTGGCTGACCGGATGTGCGATCAGATGGATGCAACTGACAACCGGTTTCGGCGCCTGTTCTTTTCCGACCAGAAGCGGCTGGATCACGTCTTCCAGCGGTCAAAGCTGCACGCGTTGTTGCGGTTCTATGCCGGCCGCGCCGCTCGGTACGGTTTCTTTTCCGGTGACGGCAACCAAGTCGCTGAAAAGTACATGGAAACCTTGCGTCTTTTGTCGCGGCTGGAAGGCGGTATTCCGACGATGCGCTCGGCGAGCCGAGGCTACATTGTCGATCTCGCCGGCAGCAGCCGGGAGCCGTTCACACATCGTGGTGCTGAGTTCCGGATTCTGACTGCCAGCGATTTTGAGCAGTCAACGTCGTTACGGACGGCGATTTCGGAGACTGCACGCCGACAAGCGTCAACACCCTAGCTTTTAGCCCACATAGCGCTCCAAGATTCCTAAAAGGCTGCAACCAAGAAATCTGCTATGCGTGTCAATAACTTGGCTGGAAAGGTCATTTCGATTGCTACGATTGATTGCGTTTGCTTCGATTGTGTGCTAAGGTGATCTTAGGAAAGCATAGAACAGAGAGGTAACAACAATGGCTCAGGCAGCGATGGCACCAACCCTTCCTTCGGAGGCCGATGCGGTTTTGGCGAAAGAGACGAGCCGCGTGCTGGCATCTCACATTCGCAACAGCGATCCGATGGAATTGAGAATTTCCGACGATCCTTCGCCGGACGGAATGGTCAAACTGCCTTTATCGGCGGCGCGGATGCTGGTCCGTATACTTGAGGAAATGGCGCGCGGCAACGCGGTGACCCTGATTCCAGTTCACGCCGAGTTGACCACCCAGGAAGCGGCGGAGATGCTGAATATTTCGCGCCCATCCCTGATTCAGCTTCTGGATGAGGGGAAGATCGACTACCGCCGGGTCGGAACGCATCGGCGTGTCCGGTTTGAGGGTTTAATGAAGTACAAACGGGCCGCAGAGGCCGCCCGCCGGGCGGCGCTTGAGGAATTGGCCGCCTATGACCAGGAACTTGGAATTTAGACATTGTGGCCCGGTTTACAGCATTCTACGACGCGAATGTGCTGTATCCGGCCGATCTGCGCAATCTGCTGATGCATCTGGCGCTGACGGGGCTGTTCCGCGCCACGTGGTCGGCAGGGGTCCACGAAGAATGGATGTCCGCATTGCTGCGCAACCGCCCCGACCTGTCGCGCGAAAAGCTGGAGCGGACGCGCATGCTCATGGACCAGCACGCAACCGACGCGCTGGTCACCGGCTATGAGGACTTGATTCCCGGCCTGCAGCTCCCTGATCCGAATGACCGGCACGTATTAGCGGCAGCGATCCGGGGGCGAGCCGATGTGATCGTCACAGCGAACCTGCGCGACTTTCCTGCGGAGACTCTCGCGGAGTTCGGGATTGATGCGCAGCACCCGGACGAATTCGTGCTGCACCTGCTGGATCTCGCCCCCGGCATCGTAGCGGAGGCTGCGCGGCATCATCGCGAGAGCCTGAAGAATCCGCCGAAAACAGTTGACGAATATCTGAATACGCTTGAGGCGCTGGGACTGACGCAAACCGTGTCGGCGCTCCGTGAATACATGTTCTGATGATCTCCGCCAGGTTCATCCGGGATGCGCACGATGCTGGAGCAACTAGCAGTCAGCCCGAGAAGTGCGAAGATGGGCGCAGCGTTGCCTCGTGTAATACAACAAGGACTTTGATTGAGTTATCAGGACGATCTGAAGAAACATCTCGCCGAGTTTAAGCGGCGAAACCTCGGCATTCGTACGCCCGGTGTGTTTCGGTACCGGGGCCGCGATGTGCAGCACCAACATATCCTCCCTCTCGCGAATAGCTCCGCGAACCTCCTGGAAGAGGCCGAACCGGCAGCGAGTGCCTTCCTGGCGGCGCACCCTCACAAGCGTCATCGGTACTTCCATCATTTGAATTCCTCGCAAGCATTTGCGTTCAATCTGTTCTTCCCTTACTTCTCAGGCGGACAGGAGTCGGCCTCCGCGCTCCTCCGGGCTCTTGGGCAGGGCGGAATCCTCGCCGAATGGGAGCCGGAGGCCGTACCAGTACCGGAAG
Source organism: Chthonomonadales bacterium (assembly GCA_038231675.1). GTDB lineage: Bacteria > Armatimonadota > Chthonomonadetes > Chthonomonadales > Chthonomonadaceae > JBBRKX01. The sequence continues at coordinate 7,493 of JBBRKX010000001.1, forward strand.
AAGAGACCAACATTGACGTGTTGTGGGCCACCACAGATGGCATACGGACCTTCTGCGAGGTCAAACTTTCCGAAGCGGACTTTGGCAAGGCTCTCGATGACGACCGGCATCGCGCCAAGCTTGTTGATATCTACAGCGAAATCCTTGCCGGGCATCTGGAGGCTGCGCGGCTTGAACGGCTGGCCTTTTTCGACGCTTACCAATTCAATCGCAATGTCTGGCACATGGTTCGCACAGACCGTAGCCGATTGATCTTCCTGTTGCCCCGGTCGAATGCTGGTCTATGGAGCCTACTACAGCACTTGTTGTCCGGGGTGGCACCTGGCACGCGGGAACGCATTTCAGCTGTAGCCATCGAAGATGTCATCGCGAACCTTTCGGCCGACAACCAATGCCCCGAGAGATTGCGGGAATACGCACGAAAGCTGAAGCAGAAATATCTGATACAAAGCGCAACCTGACAAGGCGTGGAACCGCCGAGGGTCTCGACAACGAGGCGAGGGGTGGGAGGCGCCTTGAGGCTTGTCAAATTGTTGCCGGGCGATCCGGTTCCCGCCGCTTCGCCAACGGCGTATCCTCTTTGAACATCATCGTTGCACGACCGGGGAGGGGAGGGATGCTGTTCCAAACCGACGAGAGGGGTGGCGCGCTTCGTGCTATTCTGACGGTCTCCATAGCCCATGAACGACGAAATCGCCGCGCAACTCGGAAGCTCTGCCGCGCCGCTGAAGCGCATCCGCGACAAGCGCAATGCTGAAGAGGTCCGCAAGATAGTCGCCGGAGATGAACCTCCGCACCTTCGATTGCGCGCTGCCTTAGCGAGCGGCGTGAAACCGCCGGATGATCTCCTTGAACCGGCAATCATCAGCCACGCGTTGCGTCTGGACGACTGCTTCAAGTTTATCCCGCAGCTTTCCACTGTGACGCGCGTCGTTGAAGCCGGTTCAGCGCTAGAGGCGATCCGCAACCTGCTTCGACAACGTGGGATCGGGAACCCGAACGTCCAGCTCGCACGATTCCTCAAGCTCTCAAAGCAATGGGAAGGGAGCAAGAACCCGACATCTCCGAGCGAAAAGACAGTAACCCAGTATCTGAGCCTGGTCGAAATCATTGTGGACCAGCCAATCGGGACAACGAAGCGGCCATCAAAGAAGCCGCAAGCAAGCCCGTTGCCCCATGTACTGGCCGTCGTTTGTCGATGGGCCATAAAATGTCCGAGCGTGGACAATCTCGCTCTCGCTCTTCGATGTTTGACAGCCGCCGAACGACGCCAAGGGATCGCGGGCGCCGAACGCCACGGCGATGTTCCCGGACTCGCGGCGGTAGTCTCTTCGCTGCGATCGCTCGCACTCACGCGTGTTGAATCAGCCGCGCGACGATCAGAGATTGACGATTTTCGACGCCTGCTACAGGCCTTAACAGGCTCCGTTGCCCAAAAAACGGAAATGGATCAGATAATCGAGCGTCTCTACCATTACCAGCCACGCTTCGACGATGCGATTTTGAAGGTCTTGTCGGAATTCGCGGATGTTGAGACTTCACCTTCGATCACCATTCGATACGCTGCCGGCGGTGAGCCGAAGGCAGGAATTATGCAACTCGCTAGCGTGTTGCTCAAAGCCTGGGCGGCCCGTAACGACGGACAAAGTTCCAAAGAAACATATGAGCAACTGGCGTGGGTACTCGAACAGTTCTTTTCCTTGCGCCTGCGGGATTGGGTAGGTGAGAGACAAGAGTACGATCCACGATTTCATGAGTTCGAGTCGGGCGAGGCCCCGACCTCAAAAGTCGAAGTCACTCGTCCAGCGGTAGAGGGGCTCGATCCCGCCGAAACGGGAATGGTCATCAAGGCACTTGTAAAGGGGGTTGCAACCTGAATGTCCGGACAATTTCAAGTTGGAATCGATTGGGGAACGCACTCGTCGAAAATCTGCGTCGTCGATCCGAAAGGGGACTACCTAGCCGGTCCACTCCTGAGTTCGGCCTTGCTTCACCACGGAGACGATCTGGTCTTCGCACCGAAGGGAAAGGCCAACGAAGACGAACTCGTGCGGAGTCTCAAGAGCGATTTGATTCAGCACAGCCTCAGTGTTCCATTCTGGAGTAAGGATGATCGACCTGATAGCGGAACCTCACTCGGCGAAGCGGTGGCGTTTTCTTTGATTTGTTTACTCAGCGAAAGCAAACGCTGGCTCTCCAAAGATTATGGCGAGACGGACTTCGGGCAGGTCGAGATCGGATTTGCCCTACCAAACTGGCTGGCTGAGGAAACCCGCAAGGCGACTATAGCGGCAGGGCACTTCTGTGAAGCCGTTGGAGTCGCCGTACATATTGTCACTACCAAAACCGCCGCTGAACTGCCCGCGCCCGGCAAACTTTTTCCCATTCCAAAATTGAAGGAGTGGGTAACAGCGGCGCTCGCCGCGACGCAGGGCCATCAAGGCAAACAACCGACTATCGAAGGAGTCAACAAGACGGTGTTCAGCTTGACGACAGCCGGTCCCAGATGGAGATTTATAGTGGAATCCGGCGCGGCAGGTCTTCCTTACCTGCGCGCGATGAGACTCAACAATCGCCCCGGCGTCTCGGGCCTGGCGAAACTCCTTATAGTAGATGTCGGGGCTGGCTCTACTGACGTGGGCTACATGTTGAAAACGAGCAATGTGACCACCGGCGCTCCGACCTTGTATTATTTCCATCCCGCGTCGACATTTGCCGAAGCCGGAAACGCGCTGACAGAAGAACTTGTCAAGCATCACAGGGCGCAAAACAAGCCAATTACCTGGGCGGAAGCAGAGGCAGAGAAAATCGCGAACACAAATTGGCACAAGCTCCCTTTCGCCCAGCTTTGGATACGGCATATCTGCGAGCACGTAGCGCAGTACATCCTCGGGGTTCCAGACGAAAGATGGTTACCGCAGCCGGTAAAGCTGCATTTGGTCGTTACCGGCGGCTCGGGACTCGTGCCGGGCCTGAAAAAGCAAATGCATGATGCGGTCATCGACGCACTTGCCACCCGCCGGTTTAATGTCCGGACGGATGAGAAGCTGCCCGTGGACGCCGTGGACAAGTACAAGCCCACTTTCAATCTGGAAACTGAAGCCGAAGTCGCCCGGAGAGCGGTTTCTTTCGGTGCCGCCGATCCCGACAAACCGGGGTTTCGCTACATGGTGAAGATGGACGCTCCGGCCGGGCCGATGAAGATGGGAGGCCGCCGCTGGGTGTAGCCCGGTGAAGGATACAGGCTAAGCCGAACGTGGCTGAAAGGGGCAGAAAACCGCCCTTTTCCCGATGTGATAACGTATCTTACGGAAATTACCTGATGTTTTTCGGGGAAGGGGCCTCCACCTGCAGCCCGACCCCACCATTCCTTGCGAATCCGCGACCGCATCCCTGCCCGCCAGCCCTCGTCAGATACCTAGCAGGTTTTCGTTGTCTTGCAGGAATTTTATGACTGTTCCAATGCTGTATCCCGATACGACTCTGTCTGTGGTTGCATTCAGTGGCGAGAATGCCGCACAGGCGCGGTAGCGGTGACCAGAACGGCTCCGCCGGGACATGCCAGACGCCGCTGCCGCTGTAGCCGTTGGCCCGGTGGGGCAGTTCGTAAGGAACGGTGAAATCCTGCTGCGGCTCATGCCGGCATGCCGAGCCAACCGCATCGAGCGGTCCAAAAAAGTGCTCCGGCGACGCCATGTAATTCTTCCCGAGCGGAATTTTGGCAGCGCCGGGATAGCCGAAGACACCGACCTGCGTGCCATCCATTGGCATCGTCGCCCCTGGATCGAGTGCCGCGAAGCACTCCTCGGCGCTTGGCTGGGGCGGCAGGATGATCGCCGCGAGATCAACCGGATCATCGGCGAACACCGGCGGCATCGGCTGACGCAGCTCAAGCAGTCCGCGCAGTTCGAGGGAGAGCGTTGGCCGGGGTTCCTGCGGCGCGAACTGGATCTCCCGCGCCGGCAAAAAGAACCGCAGCGTGTCCTCTGGGCAATAGTCGATGACATGCCCGGCCGTCAGGATCAGGTATTGCCCTTTCCATTTCACGCCCACACCGGTCGCGATTTCCTAGTTCTCAACAAGGCGCTGCGACGGCTGGACCAGGGCAAACGTATGCCGGGACATCGCGCTTGCGACGACGCGATGGACCTGCAACGATTCTTCCGGAATCACCAACATGGAGCGCCCTTCTCGATTATCCCATCGAGCGGAGTTTGTTCCCGCGCTATCCGGTGCGAAAATGAGTCCATGGATCGCTGTGCGCTCCCCCACGGGGCGAGGGGCATCGAGGGCGACGGCTTTGCCGTCGAGTTCCGGGACGACAAGATCGTCTTCGTGCCGAAATCCACCGGCGACGGCAAACACTACACGCTCCACACCGGGCCCGGCTCGGGAGTGATGGACGTGCATGAAACGACCTCTGATGCCGAGGGCCGCGAACAGCACCGCACGCTGTTCGCCCTGCGAAAGGACGACCTCTTGCCGGTATTACAGGAGCTGTCGCTGATGGTGCCGGAGCTGTTTGGCCTGCCGCGCCCCCTGCGGCTGGGGTGGCTCAAGCACCGCAACATCGCCGTCGCCCGCGGCATCGACCCGGTCTGCGATGCCGATATCGCCGCCGTTACCCGCAAGCGCAAACGCCGCCTGACGCTCGACGCCGAACTTTACCAGCGGAACATCTTCGCTCCCGAGTACCTGGAGGAGGTTTACGATTTCTCCGACGGCAACTTCACGCTGATTCACCACGGGCGCAACATCGGCATGGGATTCAAGCAGACGGATGCCGCAGGCAACGCTCGCCTGTACTGGATCAAGCGCCGGGACCTCTCAAGGTTCGGCAATGACTGGCAGCAGAAAGTAATTGGTGCGCTGCAGCGGCTTGCCATTCCGCACGAGCGCTACACGGAATACCGTTTCCTCCGCCCGTGAGCTGCGCAGACCGCTGCACCGGTATATCATTGCTGCCGCCACCGGCCGCCGGTCATCATGTAATCATGACTGCGTACATTCTGGGAGCCGGGGCGTCGGCCCACGCGGGCTATCCTTTGGCGTCCAGTCTCCTGCAGGCCCTCTCCGACTGGCTCGATTGCGCCAGCGAGGCGGAACACTGGGTCGGTCCGTGCCGCAACCGCATCCTCCAGGTGCGCGAGACGTTCGGTTCGCTCGAAGATTTCGAGGGCATACTCGGCAAGCTCGAAGCATACGGGTACAGGCGGGTCAGGCCAGCGGGGCCGGTGACCTACCGTCAGGACCCAAAGGACATTTTCCACGACTGCACGGAGCAGCTCCGCGGCGTTGATGTCGGGACTCCCGACGCACCGGCCGAAGGATTTTATCCGCAATATCTGCGCAGCGATCTGATCATGGCGTTGCGCGAGTTCTTCGACCAGGCCGAACTGAACCGCACCGGGCCGACCGCCTACGACAGCTTCGCCGCCCGGAAGGTCGATGTCGATTCCCTCCTCATCACGCTGAACTACGATGTCGCCTTGGAGCGTGCGCTCGCAAAAGCCGGAAAGTGGGATATCGGTACAGGCTACGGCTTCACCGCGTTTGCCGGGAAGGACCCCTCCCCGACCGCCCTTTACAAGCTGCATGGCAGCGTGAACTGGTTTCAGGCGCCGATGCAGGACAACCCGCCGCCGCTGATGTTCTCACGCGACCTGAAACTGCTCGGCTACGAGGATCTGGCCGACCCGAGAGTTGGCACGAACGGCGTTGGTATCAACAACGCCGGCACCTTGATTCTGCCCGACCCGGAAAAGCGGTTTTTCTGGGAGCCCTTCTGGTCGCCGCTGTGGAATGCGGCAGCTGAGCGCCTCCCCGCGGCGCGCGAAGTCTTCATCCACGGATACAGCATGCCCCCTTCCGACCTTAAGGCCCGCGAATTGTTGTTTGGCAACATCAATCCGGAGGCAACCATAAATATGCACTGCCGAAGCACCAGCGGCCGCATCGCCGATGAGTTCCGCAGTCGGGGCTTTGCCAGGGTGCAGGCCTTTCCGGAGATCGGATTCGAGGCGTGGGCGGCATGAAGCGGGACGATTATGCGGACATTCCGCCGTCCGACTTCGAAATCCGCTCGATGTTCGAAGGCGACGATGCGCTCGGCGTCATTTTGAAGGGCCATCTTTATGTCGAACATTTCGTTTCCCTGGTGCTCTCAAGAGTCCCCGCTCTTAAAGCAGATGCAGCGTTCCGGCTCAGCTTCGCCCAAAAGATCGACCCCGCGGTTGAGGCCGGCATTATTCCTGCTGATGAAAAAAGGACGTTCGTCCTGATCAACCAAATCCGCAACAGGTTCGCGCATCAACCGCGCTCTTATTTCTCAGAGGACGATGCGGATGCAATCTGGAAGGCGCTCTCGCCGCGGATGATCGACAGCTTCGCAATTGCTGGCCGGCCGGGACCGGAGTACTTCGACTTGCCTCTCGACCTGTTCAAGTGCTGCATCATCGTGATGTGCTCGATTCTGGCTAGCGAATTGCCGTCACGCCGATGACCTAGACAGGGACGTCCGGCAAGCGCCCTTCCCGTGTCCATTCCAGCTGATCAGAATCTGACGCAATGCTCATCACCGGGTCAGGCCCTGGAGATCAGCGCTGCCACGATTGGAAACTACAATGTGACAAGGGATCTGCTCGTTTCCGACCGACTCGGCGAAAACGCCGGCCACCACCACCCGCAAAACAAAACTGATCCTTTGAAGAGCCGCCCACACAAGCCTATGCGTGTGTTTAGAAAGATTCGTCCACAATAGCGGGACCAGCGACGGTGCACATCTAATGCTCTGTCCTGGGCCCGGTGCTAGGATTTTGCCATGCAGAGCTTGAGACACGCGGAGATAAAGACAGCCAGGGCGATTGAGCATCTTGAGGCCCTCGGGACCGAGCTGAAGATCTTCTACGATGCGAAGCCCCACATCATCGCGCGGTCTGACGATGCCGACAGTGGCAGGCATGTTGTCCGCGTGCAGATGAAGGATGTCAGCGACCGGACGGCCATCCTGGCCGGTGATTGCGTCCACAACCTCCGCTGCGCCCTCGACCACGCTGTCTTTTCACTGGCAATTTTTGCCATCGGCGACATCCCCGGCACGCGGCTCCAGTGGCCGGCTCTTGAGACCCGGAACGACAAGACGCTCAGGCTGCAAACCGCAGGCATCCCGGCTGAAGCGCTGGAGATCATCGAGATTCTTCAGCCCTACAATGAAGGCCCCGACGATGCCTTGAAGCGACATCGGCTTTGGCAACTGCACAAGCTCGATATCATCGACAAGCATCGCCGCGTCGCGATCGGCCTGCATGGCCTGACCTGCCATTTCCCGGATGCAGTCAATCCGCGTTCATGGCAGATCGAGAAGCGCGAACTGCCGGATGGTTTTGAAGTGAACCTGCCACCCGTGGCGGCGACCCTGAGGATGATTCCCGATTTATCGCCCGGTGTTTTGTTCGGCGATGAGGCGGAAGGTGTGACCCTGAATTTCGACCAGCTCGGCGGTCTCTGCACCTTCGTTCGTGACGAAGTGCTTCCCCGGTTCACGCGTTTCTTTCACGCGGGCGACGGTTCGGCAGTCCGTTAAGCCGAACGCCGCTAGACTAGGATGATTTACCGGCTGTCTCAACGCTCGATACGTAGCGAAACCGGTTGGATAAATTGTCGATCAGCTTCTGATTTTTCCGCCACTGCTCGTAGGCGGCGTGGTTGAAGCCCGCAAGTTCCGGCACCTCGTCGAATGTCCGGGCCAGCTCACGCCCCAGCGTGAAGTGGAATTGAAAGCGCTTGGTGGCGGCGAGAATATTCCATTGCGGCCGGGCGCGCGCACGGTCGTTGAACAGGTGCGTATCGCACCGTTTCATCAGTTCCCGCGCCCACAGATCGGCGGCCTGGATGCCCGGCTCGCTGCGGCTCCCGAAACTCACGCTCTCCGCGATCTCCGGCTTGTACGCCGTCATCCACCGGTAAAGCAGCCCGGCATTGTACTGCGTTTCCCGGTGCCGGTCGAAGGTAAACGCGACTCTGTCGCGCGGGCACGAAATGAGCCGCGAAGTCCGACAGCTTTATGACGGTCTTGAGAAAGCAGTCATAGTAAGGCATGTCGGGGAATTCCGCCATCACGGATGGCGCCACGGCACGGCAGCCCGCGAGGTCGATCGCATGTCCGTAGCCGATCAGGCCGCTCGCGGCGGTGAGTCTGGTCAGGTCGCGATGAAGACGGTGGCGGTCATTCTCCGGCATCCCGCGAAAGTCGCGATACCCCGAATCACAGTCTGCGGCATGGAATACCGCGCCGCCCAGCCGTGCCTTCCACGCCTGCCGGAATGAGGCCCACTGGTTTTCGTCGCCGAGCAATCCGGCGACGGTGAAAATCCGCTCTTTCGTGGAATCGTGACTCTCGTCGCCGAAGGCCCAAAGCATGGCTGTCCGCATGATCCCATACCTGGACACTTGGTTTTTTCTCGCAACGTGATACTCGGATGGGATGCGCCCAAGGCAGGTGCGCCCGCCCCCCCGGCCAGTCACCATTCCGTTCTTGTGTTATCGGCAATGCCTTGGACGTCAGGACCGGCGGGGGGGGCCGGGTTTCGATGCTCTGTCTTCTACCGAGTGGACGTACAGTGTGATATGTTGAATCTGTCGTGGGATGGACAGTAAAGTGGACAGTAAACGAGAACGGCGGAGGCGAGGCTTCCCAGACTGGTTTACTGTCCACTTTACTGTCCATTTTGCGGTCAAAACCCATGGTTTTGGATGGACGTAATAGACGGAATAGACTCGCAGTAGAGCGGCCTAAGTGCTTTGAAAACAGCTAAGTAGAAGAAAAAGCAGGTAAGCGGGAGTAATTCAGTGGTAGAATGCCAGCTTCCCAAGCTGGACGTCGCGGGTTCGACCCCCGTCTCCCGCTCCATCTTTTCAACAACTTGGGCGAATCCAGCAACTTCCGTCACTCCATTTCACTCAGTTAAGCGCTAAGAACGGCTTTTTCGAGCTGTTCTGCCGCTTCGGCGCGCCTGGACAGGGCGGCCTTGGTATAAACATCAATCGCCACGCCGATACCGTGGCCGCGCTGATCGGCTGCCACTTTCGGATCAATCCCGGCGTCATGGCCGAGACTCGCGTGGGTTCTGCGCAAAACCTGAAACGTCGCCCATGCAAGCCCAAGCGGTTGCAGCTTCGGCTCCATATGCCGGTACCAAACGTTATCGCGCCACATGGGCTTCAGAGGGTTCTCCGAAGCGAATACCCAAGCGTGCAGTGGGGTAGGGGCCATCTCCATCCATTCACGCAACCGGTTGGCCGTCTGCGTTGGAATGGCGACGGTCCTGTTGGAGGAAGTCGTCTTAGGCGTATCGATGTCGCCGCGATACACGCGCTGATCGATATTGACCTTGCGGCAATCACCGCTGACATGGCGGCGCTGCAGAGCGAGAATCTCGCCGGGACGCATCCCGGCAAAAAGCGCGAGATGCGCAATGAGCGACTCGCGTGGTTCCACTGCGTTGATGTAGTGTTCGACCTCCTCCTTGTTCATGACGGGCCGAGCGGATGTCTCCGCCTGCTTGGGCGTAAAGAGCGCCGCCGTCGGATCGCGCTCGACGTAGCCCTCCGCCATGGCAAGCTTGAAGAGTGCCCGCAGGTCCCATCGCAGATGCGCCACGACGCTGCGGGAGAGCGACGACGCCTTGCCGTTCAGGAACGATTGCAGCTCCTTAAGGCCAAGCGACGCAAGCTTTCTTTCGCCAAACTCCAGGCCCAGATGATGCGTGATACGGTTTTCCGTGGTCGCGGCTGTTGACCGCTTCCATTTAGACCGAAGAAACGGGAGCGCAACGCCGTTAATAAACGCTTCCATAGTGATGTCGCGATCGGGTGCCGCTGCGTTGCGGGCAATCACCTCGCTTAGCAGCTCGTCGCGCTTCTGCTCGGCCTGGCTCTTGCTCATCTTGGAGTAGAGTCCCAGCGTTGCGTATTTGCGAGTACTGCCATCGCGGTAGAGAAGAACCCACATCTTGCGCTCCCCGTGCTTCCTTACTTGCAAACTGCCTTTCTGATGCCGCTGTCGATGCACGTTTGTCCTTTCCGTGCGCCCAGGCGGTGAATCCAGGTGTGATCGGATCATAGCATCGAATCCGGGTGCTTCTCGCTGGTCTTAAGCCACGCGTTAAAGCTTGCGCGAAGCACAAGCCTGCGTCGGCCAAGCCACAGGGAGGGCAGGGGCCGCACTCCCGGTACGGTGCCAATGATCAGGTGATGGACATGGGCTTTCGAGCAGCGCAACTCCGCCGCGACTTCGTTCACGGTAAGAATGCCGTGACCAGAGACAATGACGCCGGTATCGCTTTCGGAAGGCAACGCGGTTTCGGACATAAAGAGTCGCTTCAACTCCCCGTGGGAGCGAACAGGTCGGCCTGTCGTGAAGCGTCGGCTATGCGCCTGCACGGCAGCGCAAAGTAATCCGGGCGTTTTTCGATGCCGATAAATCGGCGGCCGAGTTTCATGCAGGCGACCCCGGTGGTTTTCATCGGGATGGACACTCGGCGCGCCGCCTGCTCGCTGATTAGTGACGACACCGTTCTGCTCCTGTAGCCATATGCGGTCTAAGGGGCCGTTTTGGACGGGCGCGAGCGCGGAAAACATTAATGTCCGGAAATGTGTGAGTATGCGCATAAGCCTAGATGGCGCGCTGCAAGATTCTGTTTACTGTTTTCGATGCGCGTCCATTTCGGCGCATGCAGCTGAGCGGCAGTTCGGTCGCTCAATCCCTGCTCTGACACTCGTCAAGCTTGGCTTCCTGTTTCTTGCGGCGTTGCAGCTCGTTCGCCGTATACAGGACTTCATAGGCAACCGTCGTTCCTATCGCCGCGATGCGGGTTGCCTTGCGGTATTTGGCGGGCTCGGGAATAAATTCGCTCAAGGCCAGCGGGAGCAAACCGCCTATCATGTGTATCCAGTGCGCTGCCAATCCGTGGGATGCCCCGTGAGAGGTATGCGGGTTATGGAATGCCTGGCGCTGCTGAAGGTTGTCAAGGTCGTGGGTGTCAGCGGCGGGCGGAGCATAATCGCGCTCCGCGGTACGTTGCGTCCATGAACTGCCGTGATGAGATGCCACCCCAAAAACCCGTGCGATGTTGTTTGACGGGTAGGAATTTACCGTCTCAACTCTCGGTTGGCAAGGGTACTTTATGCAGAGGCTTTGCTAGGTGGAGCTGCTGCCACAACGGTAATGGATTCGATGAACGGCTCGTGTCCGGCAGGCGGGTCATAGTGCTTCTTGTGGAACTCGCAGATGCTGCCGCAATTGCTAAAGCTGATGGCGTGGACAACCGGCGCAAGGTTCCGGCCTATAACTTCCACCACCATGAAGGAATAGACCAGTGTGAACGCCCCCTGGTGATCGTGGTCAAAAATGATATCGAGCAAATGGTGATAGTTCGGGTATCGTGACGGCTGTGTCGCACAGTGAATATGCATCCGTTCGGCACGGTCCCTGTTGTCGAAGGCAACATACGTCCGATCGGGCCGGACCAGAGGTAACACGTTATCCTCAGGCGTCCGACGTGGCGGCTCCGGCTGCTGCTCCTGCCTGCCGCTCCAGAGCTTCCCCATTCCCCCGCCCGTGTTCGTCTCCTTGCTCATCGGTCCAAGCCTCCGTCATCCCCGCGGTCGCGGTCGGTCAGTTCGTCTTTCACCCGGCCTTGCCAATAATCTTTCGCCTTCGTGGAAATAGCAAGCAACAGATTGCGGGCTTTCGTCGCCACATTCAAAGCGGCTCTTTGCCACCACCTCATGCCGTCTGACTGAATATCCGGCACGGCTCCGTGCGTTACTATCGCGTCGGCAAACGGAGCGGCAGCTTCGCGCATGCGCTCCCTTGCTTCTTCCCGATCAGTCGGTGGCGATGCCAGGTGTTCCCGATGCTCCTCAATCGCTTCTTCCAGCGCGTTCCGCTCAGTGACAAGAGCATTGCTCCTGTCAGTGTCGCGGTTCATGTCACCGCGCTCGCTCGGCTCGCCACGACGCTCCATTTCGCTGGCGGCCGGTCCTAGATGCGTCGTGGGTTCCTTGTCGATTCCGCGTTCTTTGAAACTGCGGTGGTCCACCCGGATATCCGAGTGCGCCGCCGCAAGCGATTCGTTGATGATGTCGGCGGCCAGCTCGCGGAGCTTCACCACTTCTTGCGGGCCGGTCTTCCTGTCATCGAGTACGCGCGTTTTCTTTCCCAAGCCTTCCGGGGTCATCTCACGAGTGGTAAACAAAATATGCGCGTGGTGGTTCCGGTCATCTCCTTTGCCGCCTGGCGCATGAATCGCAACCGACACGGCGACGTGGTAGCGCTCGACCAGCTCGGCGGCAAATTTCTCGGTGATGCGCTGCCGCTCCTCGGGACTTAAAAGAGAGGGCAGGGCAAGCTCGATTTCGCGGCCAAGCGTGCTGTTGATTCTCTTCTCGGCCCGCTCGGCAGCGTTCCACAGACTTTCAGGGTTATGTGCCCACTCCGGCGCATCTAACGGCGCGACCGTAAACGTCGCTTCGACGCCTCGCCTGCGGGTATAGTCGTGCACAGTGGCATAGCGCTCATCATTCAGGCATTCGCCCAAGCGATATGCCGCTGCAGCGACAACGGAGCGACCCGCCGAACGGCTCACGGGTTTGAGGCTGCAGTGATACCAGCTAGCCGTTGCAGCCATGCTCACAACTCCGCTGATGCTGGAAGGGGTCGCAGGGGTAACGCCCCCGGCGTGGTGCAGGGCGCGAAAGCCCTGCCGCGCATCCAACCGGCGCACGGTTGGGCAGGAGTCAAGGGGGAAGGGGTCGCTTCCCCCTGGCGTGCTTGAACGGCGAAACGTTCACGGCATCCAACCGGCGTACGGTTGGGAAGGGGTCGAGGGGAGGGGGCCGCCTCCCTTCGTGGGGTCGTAGGGGCGAGGTCCCTGCCGCACGCAAACGCAGTTTGCATAAGTGCGCCCTTCGGTCTTCCTGTACACACGATAGTTGCTGGCATGGGGGTCAGAAAAATGGAGATGATTTTCCCGTTCCTCTCGGTATAGTGGCGTTCGTTTTTGAGCAACAAAAAAACATCGTCACCACTGTATGCGCGTGGGCAGTGAGTTTCGGACGGGGCGAGTAACAGCCCTGTCCGAAATTACCTTTTTAGGCGCATAGGATTTAGGAGGATGCGTATGGCTGAGAGCAGACTGAAGCAGCTTATCGAGAAGAAAAACGCGGTGGTCGCCCGCATCAAACAGGAGGAAGGAAAGATCCGCGCAGTGGAGAGAAAAAGCGACACGCGGCGCAAAGTGCTTGCCGGTGCGGCAGTGCTGGAATGGGCCCAAAGAGATAGCGAGTTTTCATCGCGACTGATCATGGAATTGAGAAATTTCCTGGTGCGGGACGCCGATAGAGAATTGTTTGGTTTACCGCCGATTCAGACCCAGGACAAGAAGGCCAGCTAGAACAACGGCGGGGGGATGTCATAAATATTTCACTAGTCTCGTTGGGCAGATTGGGCTACGGTCGCCGCTCTTATGGATGACCCTAACTCGAAAAAGCCAAAGCCGCCCTCCGCGCGCAAGCAATGGAAGAACATTACTGACGCGCTGGCCGAGGATGCGATAAATGACATTACACCTCTCACCGCGGCTGAACGGGTAGAAGCGGATCGCGTTAGGAGAAACCTGCTCGAAAAAGCGGAAGCGGAAGTCGAGAAGTGGGGTCAGAAAGAAAGTAAGCGGAAAGCAAAAGCGAAACCAAAATATCTCAACTAGGCCATCGATTCGCGCCTTCTCCATGACGATTCTTCTTCACTTCGCGACGCGCCCTTCGGCGGTGCTGCCCGAAGCAGGCCGCATTGCTAAATCTATGACAGACTCAGCATCAGACTTCCGACGGCTTGTCGTCCGAAGTGCCCCTGTTTGTGATTACTATTTCGGCTTCGCTATAACGCCAAAATCAACGAGCCATTCCGGGTTATCAGAAGTTTCATTTTTGGGCAACGGGGACTCTGCGAGAGCCTCCTTTATCGAACGCATTAACCGCACCCGCGTCAGATCGACCGCGTAGCCAGGCACCGTCGCGGGTTGTTCATCAAGCAATAGGTCTTCAGCGAGCGCGTCACAGATGTTTTTCCATCGCTGGAGGGAGTCTGGTGAATCGCGTGGTTCTCTTGGCTTAGCCATGTGCATTGCCTTCTTCCTACGAAGTTTTTAAGAATTCCATCCGTCTGCGAATCCGTTTTCGCGCCGCCCAATACACTTCGTCACTGATGCGTAGTTGTTTTTGTGCCTTGCGCGCCGGAATCTGACTGCCCAGAGTGTCAAGAACCCTCAAGGCTATCGAATCTTCCTTGAGCGCTTGCTCAAGGAAGGCGATGTTCTCTTCAGCATCCACGGTAGATTGAGCGATATTGGGCGCTGCGTGCGAATCGGAGATAGGAACGAATTTGCTGGCACGTTTGAAACGGCTGTCGCCGATGCTTCGCATTATCGCGGCCAGATGGTTGAAGAGTGTAATGCCCCGCTTCCACTTTCGCCTCATTTGAAGCGTGAGAAGAGCAGCTTCGGCGAACAGATCTTCCGCATCCGTGTCTCCGCTACGGCCAGATAGTCCAATTATTCGAAACCGCGCGAACCGCAGGAGCCTCTCTATTTCGACGCGATCTAAAGAGGCCAAGGCTCCGACAACCTCCGCTCTTCCGTGGTGCGGGGAGCCAGACTCCTGGGGTTGCGGTGCTGGTTGCGGATTTTTGCGAGTCTCCAAAAGCCCTATCTTTACCTAAAACGCGCGAACGGTATGCCGTCAGAATTCAGGTTCCGGCCAATTTTTCTCGAATCAGCCTAAATACCAGTTTTGCACAGAATACAAGGCTGAGGGCGCAACCAACGCGCTCTCCCAAAGGAGTTTTATGACGCAAAGGCACGTTACCGACACCAGATGCGCATCCGAAGATGCGCCTAAGCCACCTCCGGACTTTTCACCGCCGCGCGTGGGGGTTCTTCCTCCTCCGTACACGCCAGCCGGCAATCCCCATCATCCGGCCGCGCGCGGCCTAGGGCAGGCTCTCGGTCTGCACCCTATTCCCGGCATCACAACGTTGGTCGTGAACACTATGATGTTCGGAGGCATGATTGTGAGCATGGGCGCGCTGCTGCCTATGGCGCTCATGGTTGCAGTCGTCCTTGCGTACCTTACCTACCGTTGTCAGCGCTCGATGTACGGAGATGACCATGACGCAGCCCTGGCTAAATCTTTGGCCGTTGGCCTCATCACGGCCATTCCAGTCGGCCTTCCGGCGTTCCTCACGGTCCCCAGCACCGTGATGGGCGTCGTTCACACTCTGCGAAGGAAGGTGAATTAACATGGCCGGACTCTGGCAAGGGATCGGTGAAGCCGTTTCCGACATCCGCCAAAAACTCGTGGAAGAACCGATGTGGGGACGTGCCGTCACGGACCGCGACTCTGCTCCCGAGTGGCCTCAAGCCCAGGAGCCGGAACAGGCGTTCGGCAGCAGTACACAGAGCCGTGAGATGCAGCCCGACCGCGAACAGGCTCAGGACTTGGACATCGACCGCTAACACGCATCACGTAACCGCCCCGGCCTGGCTGTCGCCAGCGCCGGGGCGTTTTTTATCAGGACTAAACCCAAATTTCAATAAGGGAGGATCTGTTCAAAATGTCGTTCGTCAGAGATTTGGATACGGGGCTGCTCAGGCTGTCGCCTGACGATGTTTTCAGCCTGCGTGACGCCTGTGCCGGTGTTCATGCCTTCGGAGGCATCGGTGCAGGAAAAACGTCCGGGTTGCATGTCCTGGCCGGCGCGTATTTGCGCGCCGGCATGGGGGGCTATGTCACCGCAGTGAAACCGGACGATATACCGCTCTGGAAGGGCTATGCGGCCAAACACGGACGGGGCAATTCACTGATTGTGTTTGACGAAACGGAGGGCTTCAACTTCTTAGATTACGAGCTGGGGCGGCAGGGCATGGACGGTATCGGCACGGTAACCGACTGCCTGATGCGTATCCTTGAAGCCGCAAAGAAAGTAAGCCCGACTTCAAGCCAGGGCGGCGGAGACGCCTTCTGGTTAGACAGCATGCGGCAAGCGCTTCGGTACGTCATTCCAGCGATTTACGCGGCGCATGGCTCGGTGTCAATCGCGGATATCATTCGCTTCATCAACACGGCGCCCAAGAGCCTGAAAGACCCGACGGACCCGGAATGGCAGAAGCGCTCTTTCGCGTATGAGGTGATGGACGCGGCCGTCAGCTGCCCCAAGGTGCCGATGTCACGCGCGGCACTGCGGGACTGTATCAACTTCTGGGCCGAGGAGTACCCGGCCATTCCCGATAAGACGCGCGGCAATATAGTCATCACGATTACGAGCGTCCTGGACCGCTTTAAGCACGGCAGGCTCAATAAGACATTCTGCGGACGCACGACGCTGGTTCCAGAACTAAGTTTTCATGGAGCAGTCATCGTCGATGGAAAACCGACTTTAACCTGGAACGAAGACGGAATAATCGCCCAACAGCTTTTTAAGTTTATGTGGCAAAGGGCGGTTCTAGGCAGAAATAATCTTGGGCCTGAACATCGCGACCGACCTGTCTTCCTCTGGTGCGACGAAGCGCAGGAGACCGTCAGCTCCTACGATTTCGAGTTTCAATCCATCTGTCGCGGCTCGAAAGCCTGCACGGTCTATCTCACGCAATCGCTGCCCACCTACTACGCCAAAATGGGCGGCGATAGCCCGCGCGATGCCGCGCACGCCCTGGTGGGTAAATTCATGACGAATATTTTCTTCTCCAATGCCTGCCCGGACACCAATGAATATGCGGCGCGCGTCATCGGCAAGGTGGTGAAACGTCGCGCCAATTACAGCAGCGGGAAATCCGATAGCTTCAATCTCGGGATGGCGGCGGGAAGCAGCGAGAATAGCGGCTCGTCGTCTAATTCCGGTTCTTCTTATGGCCAGAGCTTCAGCCATAATTCCGGCTCCGGCCGCAGCAGCGGCGCGGGTAGCAATTGGGGAACGAATCGGGGCCGGGGAACCAGCGAGAACGAGAGTCGCGGTTATTCCGAAAGCATGGAATATGCGGTTGAGCCGGGGGCGTTCGCCCGCATCCTCAAGACAGGAGGCAAACCAAACGGCAACCTTGTAACCGGCGTATGGTTTCAGGGGGGCCGGGTATTCAAGGCAAGCGGCAGCAACATACTGCTGGAGAGGTTTCAGCAATGAATCGCCCAGCTCCCTTCGTGCGCCTGGCTGGTTCACCGCTGGGCGCAATCGTGCTTTTCTTTATGTACGGCGCTGTCGTCCTGGGCTGGTATGAGGGCCATACCGCGTGGTGGCTTGCGGTAGGCGCGGTAGGTGCTGCCATGCGAACGCTGGGAGCGGTCGGGAAGGTGCGGCGCTATAAGTCCTGGCTGGCCGATTGGCAGGCCATGAGCGCGGAAATCCAACCAGCCCCGCCCGAGAAAAAGCGCCGCGGCCGCGGCTGGTTGGGAATCATCACCGCCGCGGCATTGTTCTTCATCATTCCTGTGTGCCTGCCGCAGATACGAGACTACAAGGAGATTGCCAATGCGCTTGCTTGGCTGTGGCTGGTGGACTGTCTGTTTCTCGTCTTCTTGTTGCTGCGCGGAATCCTGCGCCGATTGGCACGTATCAGGCGTCGATCGGCAGAGGGCCACAGGGCAAAAGCCGAAGACGCGCCGGTCGCGTGGCTCCTGTGCCGTCCGTCCTCCTCTCCGTCCCGGCTGGATGCAATGCGAAGTTTGCCGGAATATAGTGCCCGGCTGATAAGCGGAGCACCATAGGAGGGCCAGTTTTTCAGAAAAATAATGCGGCTGCGCAAACCCTACGGCGCTCTTTGGAAAGCGCGGGTTTGCTTCGCCGTGAAATGTGGCGAGGTCACCCATAATGTTTGCTCGATTAGCGTTTGCTTCGTCAGAAACGAAGGACCTCTCCTCGATTGTCTAAGTCTACCTGTTTATTCGCATATTCAAGAAGTGGTATTGCTGCATTACAAATCCATATGCGATAGCAGGCTTCCACTGTTTCTCTTTCCAGGTCCGCCGTAACAAGTGCTTCTTTCTGCGACTGGAACAGCGTCGTGGCGCTCGCGGTCTTCATCAGGCGGTGGCCGAAGGCGTCATAGCCGTAGGCCGCGACCTGCGTCGCTCCTGCCGTCGCCGTGGCCAGCCGGTTGGCCTGGTTGTAATTAAGCGCCGTGATCCCTGAAGCGGTGGCAGGGCTGAAGCTGTTGATATTGCCCGCCGCCGTAGTGCCGATGGTCTGGGTCACGCCGCCCGTCTTCACGGTGGCCAGCAGGTTGCTGTTCGGCGTATAGGTATAGGTCGTCGTAGGCGCGACGGTCTGGAAGGTGCGGTTGCCGGAAGTGTCGTAGGTATAGGCCAGGCTGCCGTAATTGCCGGCAGCGGTCTTGAGCCGGTTGTGGTTGTCATATCCCAGCGTCTGGCTGTTGGCCGGTGTCACCGCGTCGGTAATGGTCTTGACGTTGTTGGCGGCGTCATAGCCGTAGGTGAGGTTCTGCAGCGTGGAGGTTCCGGTATCGGTCAGCGTATTGAGGCGGTAATCGAGGTCGTAGCCGCGCGCCTCGGTGACGGCATTGCTAAAGAGCATGGCCGAAAGCGGCCCGAACGGCTCGTAGACGATGCCGGTCGCGGCGTTCACCGCGCTGCCCGCGCCAGGGGCCTTCGAGGTGACCGACGTGATGCGGCCCATGATGTCGCGGATATAGGTAACGAGCGTGCCGGACGGATAGGTAATTGTGGCGATACGATTAGCGGCGTCGAAACTGTTGGTTGTGACGAGCGGGCTGCTGCCCGTTATGGTGCGTGTTTCCTGAGAAATGTCCGAGCGTGAGTTATAGACGCGCGAGAGCGTGCCGGATGCGTCCGTGAGGCTCGTGAGCAGGCCGATGCTGTAGCCGTGCCCCGGCGTCTGGTCGTAAGTATAGGTGACGTTTTCCGCGGTGTCGGAAGGGTAAGCCGTGGTGAGCATGCGGTCGAGGGCGTCATAGGTGCTGTTTGCGGTGGCGCTGGTGGCGTCCACCTTCTGTCGCAGATTGCTGTCGCGGTCGTAATGATAGACCGCCGTGCCGGAATCCGGGCTCGCCTGCTGAATCGTATCGGCGAAGCCGTCATAGACGTAGCTGGTGAGCGCACCATTGGGGGCCTGGACGGTCAGGGGGCGGTCATGCGGGTCGTAGGTCGTGGTTGTGGTGCCGCCGGGTGCCGGATCGGTAACCGTCGAGAGGCGGTTCAGCGCATCGAAGGTCTGGGTGGTCCTGTGGGTCAGAGGATCGGTTATCGACAAGGCGTTGCTGTTGGGGTCGTAGCTGTATTTGGTGACCTGGCCCATTCCGCCGATATCCTGCGTCGTGCGGCCAAGTGCATCGAATACACCGGAATGTTTGTGAACCACGATGCTGGAAGGATCGAACGTCTGAATCAGCGTCCGGTCGCCCAGCGCATCAAGTGTGTACTGGATGTTGTTGTCGAACAGATCGGTGACGCTGGTGAGCCGGTGCGCGGTATCGTAGCCGTTGGCGAGCTTGGAATTATCCGGCAGCGTGACGCTCGTGAGGTTTTCGGCGGCATCGTAGCCATAAGTGGTGACGAGATTGCCGCCCGTCGTCACTAGCGTGCTGGTGAGCAGGTAGTTGCGCGGATCGTAAGTGAGCAGTGTCGTGACATTGCTGGGATTGACGATAGTCAGCGGCAGCCCCCCGCCCGTATGCGAAGTGATATTGGTATTGTGTGACAGGGCGTCGCTTATCTGGGTCAATGCGCCAGTGGCGTCATAGGTGAAGGTGGTTTTGTTCGTGACGTCCGTGCGCGGCGTCTGCACCGACTGCAGCAACGAATTGAGCCAGGTATAGGTCCAGATACGCGTCTGGCCATTGGTCACGTAAGGGATGGTTCGCGTGACGGGCGTCGTGTCAGTCAGCACCTTGGTGAGGAGATTTCCGCCCGCGTCGTAGTTGAAATTGGTCGTCACTTCTGGGGTCACGACCACGGCAGGCAGGTGATAAGGATAGGTGGTATTGGGCGTCGTCGTGTCATAGGTCGTGGTCGTCGTGCGGGCAACCGGACTGCCGACCGCTTCGTTGACGGTGGTGGGCTGCCCTCGCGCATCGTTTACATACGATGTGAGGTTTCCATCCCAGTCCGTGGTGCTATTGATGTATCCGTTGCTGTCATAGGTGAAGTTCCGGGTGGCCGCCGCCGTGGTCGCTGTCGCGGCGCGGCTGATCTGCGTTATCTTAGAAACGTTTTGTAGGGTGGTAAACGTGTAGGTATCCCTGACGTTAAACGCATTCTTAACAGTGGTGGTGCCGTCGGCGTTGTAGGTCATGGTGATGAGATTGGCACCGACGCCGAGCTGACTTGTGAGCCCTCAGCTATTACTGTCGTAGGTCCAGCGTGCATAGATATTGCCGTCCTCATCAATAATGCTGGTCAGGGCCGAGAGGGGGACGGCATTTTCACCATAGTTGTAGGTGACACTGGTCACGGGCGAAGTGTTGAAGGATACCGATGAGAGCTGTATGCCATGAAGCGTCGAGTATCCGTATGTCAGGACAAGTGCGTCCGGCGTGGTAACAGTGTGTATAAGTCCGTTAGTGTAAGTGAAGCCGAGCGCGCGGCTGTAGGAATCGGTGACCGAGGCAAGCTGACTGCTACCGTTATAATGCAATGTCTGGGTATAACCGTTGCGCGCGGTAATCGTATTGAGAAGGGCCTTATAGCCGCCAGTCGCCGTGGTGTAGGATTCAACCGAATCGCTACTGTCGGTCAACGTCCAGGTTGAGCCTGAATGCGTCAGATGGAAATCGACATCGCTGTCGGTGTTCCACGTGCCGCCCGTAAGAGTAAAGGCGAGCTGGCGCCCGTCCGCACGCTCCACCATTACCGAGCTGGGCGAAAGAATATGGAGGTAGCGATCATAGGTTGAACGCCAATTCATCCCCAGGGTAAAAGCGATCGAAGACCCTGCCTGGCTATTGTAATAGCGTGCGAAGCTCAGCTGGTTCTGCCCGGTGGTCTGGTAATCGGTGGTTTGATAGAACACATTGCCGGTAGCTATATCAATCGGCTCACCGGCTCCGCAGCTGCCCGGCTGGTCGCACGGGTTGCCTTCGGTCTTTGCAGCATTAGGGGTTGCAAGGAAGCCCCCTTGAGGGTTGGTCAAATCGATAGTGCCGACAATTTGTCCACTGTTATTAATGCCAGTGGCCCCATAATTCGGGGGTACTATGTTATTTTGAAATTGCCCGGTATTGACATTGTAAAGGAATGACGTGAATGTCCCATCATTCGATTCTGTCCAGCCAACAACCTGGCCTAGGTCATTGAATCCGACGAAATCGATATTAAAATAGGCGATCGGTACATTGAATGTCGCAAAGGCCCCACTAGTATAGATAAACGGTATTATATTGAAATTGGGATCCTCGTAATAACCCAAAATCTGGCCATTATTATTTATAGAAGCGAAACGTGTATTCAATGCACCCGGATAGGTAACGAGGGTAAAACTATCATTACTGTCTATAAATCCTCCGAACGGGGCATCGTACGAACTGCCGACCACAGTACCGCTATCATTAATCGCATTGGGATATGAGTGTGGGTATTGGGGATAACTAAAGGGTGTAAAAACTCCGTTATAGTAGAAAAAGTCCACATAACCGTCCCCTGAGTCAATTGTCCAATTTGCTTCCCCTATGCTTTTGCCGCTGCTATTTATGCCGAGAAAACTCGTCTCAAGCTGGCAAGACATACTGCCAGAACAGCTGGGAAACGAGGGGTATGGAATGCTCGTATAGACGCCATTACTGTATGTAAAATTTGCCCACTGCTCATTGTATTGACTTTGATAGGCATATCTATAGCCACCACTCACAACGCTATTGCCGCTAAGTGCGTCGGCTTCGATCCCATTGTTACCGGGGGGATAGTTAATGGGGGTTATCGTATAATCAGCGGTCTGGGCCATTGCCGTCGTTGAAACGCCCGTGGCTAGTAATAACGCGGCGGCTGGAAGGAAAGACAAACAGAGGGAGCGGAAAGACACTGTAAATACATCCGCCATTGTCGAGCGTACCCGGACGATACTGCCGGTTAAAAGTGAGGCACTCCTGCGCTGATGCTTTGTCGACATGCACGAGTCTCCCGTGTTTTTAACGCTTGCTTCGGTATGGCGCGGTTCATCCGCGTTTGAGCGCTGTTGCGCGATCAGATACACCTCCCGGTAGAAAAGTCATCAACATTCTTAACTCGGCAGTAGCAATAGAGTTAAATGCCTCAGACCCGGCACGCGGGCACGTCCACTACGGAAACGCTTTCCTCAAAGCGAGTTAATAAATTGTGAGCATAGAACTTCGCGACGCCTATTGAAGCATCCTTGACTCCTAACCCGATAAAATACATTATCGGGTTAGAAACAGCTCGAGGCAGGTGGTGGGTGACTTAGTCAGTATTAGTAAAGAGTCGTTAACACCTGCGCAGTACAGTCAGCTCGCCGACGTACCGCCGGAACTCGAATGGCTCGCCAACATCACCAACCCGAAAACCCGGCGCTTTTATAAAGCAGACGTTGGGGAATTCATTTTGTTCACCGGGCTGCATGATTATAAAGAGCTGCGCACAGTGGCACGGTCACATGTCATCGCCTGGCGCAAGGCGATGGAAACCCGGAACCTCACACCGGCAACTATCCGGCGCAAGCTCTCGGCCTTATCTTCACTCTTCGATTATCTTTGCGAGCGCAATGCGGTCCTCGGCAATCCGGTGGACGGCGTCAAACGCCCGATTGCCAATAACAATGAAGGAAGTACTCCCGCCTTGGGAGACGCACAAGCGCGTCGCCTGCTGGAGGCCCCTGCCCCGGACACGCTGAAGGGTGTAAGGGATCGCGCGATCCTTGCCACCCTGCTCTATCATGGCATCCGCCGCGAGGAACTGTGCCTACTGCGCATTCGCGACATGCAGAGTAGGCAAGGCGTTGTGCACTTGCGCGTCAAGGGTAAGCGTGACAAGATCCGGTTTGTTCCCGTTCACCCGATGGCGCAGCGGTTGATTCTCGAATATCTGGATGCGGTGAAGCTCGGGGCGGGACTGGCGGAGCTGGATTTGGATGGTCCCCTCTTCCGTCCGGTAACCAACAACCGCACCGGAACGCTCGACAGGCATCTGGAGCCCGGCTCGATTCGCCGAAACATCGTCGTGAAGTACGGGTGCGAAACCGGCATCGACGCGGAAGTGATCGGGTTGTGTGTGCATTCGATGAGGGCGACGGCGGCGACAAACGCGCTTTCCAACGAGGCCGATATTGCCAAAGTCCAAGAATGGCTGGGCCACGCCAACGTCTCCACCACCCGCCTCTACGACCGCCGCAAGAGCAAACCCGAGGACAGCCCGACATTTCACGTGAAGTATTAGATCGACTAAATAAATATGAAGCGTGATGTCCACCGTACGGCAGCTTG
The DNA here is from genome assembly GCA_038231675.1 of Chthonomonadales bacterium. Classification (GTDB taxonomy): domain Bacteria; phylum Armatimonadota; class Chthonomonadetes; order Chthonomonadales; family Chthonomonadaceae; genus JBBRKX01. The sequence goes on from JBBRKX010000001.1 coordinate 31,006, forward strand.
AAAAAACGCTCTTGGATCTCTACTCGTTGTTGTACCCTTCTTCATAGCGCCGTTCCCGGATCTCCGTCTCAGCGTGTTCGCTAGCTAGTCCAGCTGCTTCAATCTCAATCTGGCCGACAAGGTGAAGGTCGCAAACTGGACACTTGAATTCTTCACTGGCATAGTTCTTGTCGACGGCTTCATCTTCCCCAAAATCTCCCAAGGTCTCCTCAGATATAATTTCCTCTACTAGTACGCCCGTCATATAGGCCTTTCCACCGCAGGCTGGACATTCTACAACCCATTCCCTGGCTCCAAGAAGGCGGAATAGCCCAGTATAGTTATAGCTTTCTTTAGCTTGGGCCGCGTCGAGCGCAACGTCCCGTTCCTTTCTTTTTCGCTTGAGAAAGTTGTTTCTTGCGTGCTCGACCCGGACCCTTGCTGCGTCACTCATGGCCTGTTGGGCGTGCGAGACAATCTCATTCGGAGCTTTTGCTTGATCAGCTCCCAGCCATTCTTCGAGGGACGACTCCATTTTGGTAAGAATGATTTGAGCCGCGTGCCAATACCGCCCTTCCCAAGCGCCGAGTTTCATCTCTTGAAAAGGTGCTTCGCCAGAATGCAATTCGGCATTCCTGCGCTCTGAAATGTCATCACAAAAAGTCTTGACCCTCTCGTCAAAGCCTCTCGTTATGTATCGCAGGCGTTCGTAAAGAGTATGCGCTGCAATCGTTTTTATGTCGGTTCCTAGAGTCACGCCGGAGGCGGCAAAGAGAGAGATCTGATCCTGTGGATTAACAATTAGGCTAGGATGAATCTGCGCAAGGCAGGCTTTCCCGAGAAGCTCAAGCGCGAGAGATGCCCAAAGCTGATATTCGTCCAGGTCTCCGGTGCCTTTGCGCTTAAGCGCGCGTTGCACGTAGACTTTGGATTTGGCGAAGATCGCATCGAAGCTAACTGCGGGCAACAAGACCGGGGCTTTCATTGCGCATATACCCGCAGGAGTTTTCTGCGTTGGTCTGAAGGTACGTTGTTTCCGCGACCGTGCAACACCCTCCAGTTATCTATAACCAACACATCACCCTCATGCCAATCCCAGGTAATAAACCTTCTTCGCTGTCTTTCAATATCGTAGAGCCGCATCGCAGTCACGCTGGACTCACTTATCGGCTCCATGCAACCGGGGTCGATCCTTATAAAGTCTCGCCTGGAGTCGATTAGGCTGGTGTAGAACGATCTGCCTCCATTCTTGATCAAGAAAATTGACGACCGTAGCAATAGACACTCGTCCTTCGAAAAACTGGCGTCACGCGAATCAACTAACAGGGTCGGTGTGCGGACACTACCCACTTCGACACAGGCGAGAATGATATATCGGCAAGGAACCGTCCAGTGGGCAGTGTCAGTGTGAAGTGGCAAAGCACCAAGTCCGTAAGCGTGGCTCAAAGACGAGACCGGCGCGCTGCCCTCGCTCTGAGGTGAAATTGTTTCAATCTTTTTCCGCCCGGGGCTGGCTACGATGGTGCCTAGCGTCCGTGCAATGGAAGTGACGTGCTCGGGCAGATCGGGAATACGACCCAAGGCGAGCGACGCCCAGCCCTCTATTCGCAGCTGCACAGAAAATTCCGAAGGAATGGCCACTCAACACCTCCAGCTTTACGATATAGCCGATTCCCAAGTTGAAATACAGTCAGCAAACGCGCGAATCCTCATTCATCATCCCAAATACCTAGAGAGAGTCCGGGTGCCGCGCTGGCAAAGCGGAGCACTTTTCTTGGATGGCGCTGTCAGCGGTTCGCGCAACCCGTAGCACTTCACCGAAGTCATCCAACGGGACTGCCTGCTCGATCGCGCCGACAACCATCATCGCTCTCGACAGGAGAATGGACCCGGCGATGCGCCTACGCAACGACGGAACGGAAATCGCCGCGGCCGCCCGATTCCGAGCTTGCTACCAGGGGATTACAGCGCTAGTCAGGATATCTGGTGCAGTTTAGCCTGGCGCGAATCCGCCTGTCGATTCATACTGGTAGTCAGACGCTCAACCGGGACAGAACAACTGGATGCCTAAAGCGAAGAAAAGACTTGTGTTCGCCGATGCCTTTGCCGGATGTGGTGGACTGTCGCTTGGCCTTTTACAGGCGGGCTTGGAGGGCCGGTTGGCGATCGAGCACGATAAATTTGCCTTCGAGACTTTCCGCACGAACCTGCTCACGAAGAATTCCGAGTTCAAATTTTCGTGGCCGCCGTGGCTGCCAAAGGAACCGATAGCGGTGGGGTCGTTCCTGGCTAAGTACAAGGACGAGCTTAAGGCCACGCGGGGCAAAATTGACGTACTGGTCGGTGGCCCGCCATGCCAGGGGTTTTCGAGCGCCGGACGGAGAAAACATGACGATCCCCGGAACCAGTTGTTCGCCGCCTACCTGCGCTTGGTGGACATCTTGAAGCCCAGGGCGGTGCTTATTGAAAATGTCCGTGGATTCACAATGGATTTCAACGCAGACGACCGAGTGAAGAACTACTCGCAAAAGCTACGGGATAGGCTGGCGGAGGATTACGACGTTTTCGAGGAGCTACTTGACCTTTCCCAGTTCGGCGTTCCACAACTTCGCACGCGTTATTTTCTCCTCGCCCTGCAACCGGGAATGTGCCAGGAAAATCCCTTTGATGTGCTGAGGGCCAGATTGCCGTCGTTCCTGCGGTCAATGCAATTGAAAGCGCCTGTCTCGTCGTGGGCTGCAATTTCCGATCTTGAAGTCGGCCGGGGCGGCAAGCAGCCTTCGAGCGAGACGGCCGGGTTCGACGAAATCGCATACACCAGCCCGCGGACGCGCTTTCAAAAGCTCATGGGCGCGGCAGAGACCCCTCCAACAGATCTCCGCCTTGCGCGCCACTCCGCACAGATAACGGAACGCTTCCGGGAAATCATAGAACTCAGTCACGCGGAAGGACGTCTCAATACGACGATCAGCGACGAGGTTCGGGCGCGTTTTGGTTTGAAAAAAAGGGCGCTTCGCGTATTGGACCCCGACCGCCCATCCCCCACCATTACCAGTCTGCCCGACGATCTTCTCCACTATCAAGAACCGCGGGCGCTGACGGTTCGGGAAAACGCTCGACTCCAGAGTTTCCCGGATTGGTTTTCTTTCAAAGGGAAGTACACAACAGGTGGCCACCTGCGCCGCAAAGAAGTTCCGCGCTTCACCCAAGTGGCGAACGCGGTCCCGCCGCTCGTCGCAAGAGCGTTCGGTGAACTCCTGATTGAGCTATTTGGAAACCTTCGTAACGACCCGGTCGCCTGTCGCAACGTCCATCGCGTTGAGCGCGTCCAGAAGCCCTCTGAACTCGTTGCGCAGGCCTAAGATCAGGCGACGCAATTCGCGTGTTTCATGGATACTAACTGACTTACCCTCGTGGTCGACGACGGCGTGCGGCTTCCCGTCGGGCACGAGGACCATGTGGCCAAGACGGTTGCGATCCGGCACGACTTGTTGCTGATAGGCAACGATGGCGGTTCTGTAGCCTTTGTGGGCAGCAAATGCGGGCCCTTTGAGAAGACCGCTTAGGATACGCAACCGATCATTCGCAGTAAGGATTATGTGCGCTCCAAAGAAAGCGCCCAAGGTAGTCGATCCCTCAAGTTCCGTGGCCTTCTTGACAAGTTCATCGATGCGCGCCTGGACATAACCAAGAGCTTCCTTGAACATTTTGGTTTTGCCCTCGTCGTCCAACTTGCCGTGGACGATAGTGAGGCACTGGTTAACGATGTGATCGATGTCGCTGGTGGCGCCCATCACGATTCCACGCGTATGGTCGAGGTCCAGCACTTTCTTAACGAGCGACTCGAAAACCCCCATTACTTCGTCGACGAGCTGTGTCCGATTTGCGCAGTAAACGCCTTCGAGGCCCTTTTCGAACGCCAACCTTCTCAATTCCTCAGGAGCAGTCTGCGCGGAATAGAAAACGACGTCTTTATATCGCACCGTTTCGCGAATCTCCGCGATGGCATCCTGGCCAACTACGCCGTTGCCTAAGTCCCAATCGACTAAGATTAGGTCGATTTCATCAGTAAACACGTCACTTGCAATCGCAGCGCGAACCTCATCTGTCGATTGGCAAAGAGTCGGGCTGAACAGGAAACCTTCCTGTTCCATTTGTTTCTTGATGGCGGTGATTTGAGCCGCTACAAAATCAGGCTGATCGTCGACCCACAGCACGTTGAAATCGAGCCTCATACTGCTTTCCTTCCGCCGGCAAGCTTAATAATAAATGCTAAGCCCTTGCCCGCGTCATCATCCAATTCAACGGTTCCGCCCATTTCACCCAACACTTGGCGCACATGGTACAAGCCCAATCCAGACCCCTGGGTTGTTGTATAGCCCATCTCAAAAATGCGAGCTTTATTGGTTCCCGGTTTGAGGCCTCGCCCGTTGTCACTCACGCGCATCGACAGGCCGCTCTTATCAAGGGGGGACAAAACAAATTTGATGGTGGACGCCTTGGCGCGCATTGCGTTGCTGATGAGGTTGTCAACGATGATCGAGGCGTTTATGGGGTTGAACATCTTCTTCAAACCAGGGTGGGTGTTCTCGACCTGTATCCGCAGACGGTTGCCTCCAAACACCTTCGCTATCTGTTCGATGTAATCCGTGATGAAGCCCGCGAAATCAGTGTCAATCTTTTCCGAGTCCAACTTAAAGTTCGCCTTCGCCGCGAATCGCGTTATGGCAAGCACTTTCCGGTTAAGGAACGCCATTTGCTCAAGGGCCTTCAGCATCGTTTCACGCGGCACCGCTTTTTGCCCCGCCGTATCCGTGAGGAGGTTTTCAATCTGCTGGGCGATATCCACCGCGTAGATCGTCACCTGATGATGCAGGTTCAGAATCGTTGACTTGTCGACGGTTACGACGGCTTCCAGGAAGTGTGAGCGGCGGCGCTCAGTTTCAACTTCGCTTTCGGCCGATTCTGCCCGCCGATTCGCAGCCTCGGCCGACGAGCGCTCGCGATCTGCGATTTGAATCGCCTCCGCTGCGGACTTTCTCAGTTCCTCGAAACGCTTCTCTGCCTTGACTAACTTCGCGAGAAAGGGTTTATCGCCGGTCTTCTCGGCGATGGAACGGAGGCTGACGAGGGAGTCCTCGAACTCGCTGGATCTCTCGTTCAATAAATCGACGAGCCGCTTGCTGTAATCGAGGAGTTCAATCTGCTCATTGTCGACGAGGTTCGCCACAACCGCGGATACCCTGGCCCTACCAGGGTCGGTTAAAAGCCGCGAGAGATCGTCCGTATTCGCATCCGCCTTGTCCACCCACGAAACGGGCACAACATACTTTTCGAGCCGCTTCAGGCAGTGGTCCATCACGGCCTTGTGCAACTGCTGCACGGCAGGGGTGGCAATAAGGCCCTGGTTGCGGCTTGACGCCTCCTGGAAGTCTTCGTCCGAACCGTAGACATCAACGCGCCCGATTATTTCGCGCGTCCCGAGAAAGCGGTTATAGCCCTGTTGCTTCCTCCTATCGAAGCCGAACCAGTCGTCGCCGTCCTCCCCAATGGGATAAACACGGAAGCCGTTCCGGAACAGGAAGACCGATCCGAATTGCACGGACGGCAACCCCACCCTGCGCGCGAAGGTGAGCTTGGCCGACTGGTTGAGGTAGTAGACCTCGCATGTGAATCCAGATTTCGCCAAAAACTTGTAGGGGTTGGGTTCGCGTATTTTGTAGATTAGTTCCCCGCGGTCGGTGAGCGAAGTATTGACATGGTCGTTTTCGATGGAGACCCGGATAAAGGTGGTCTTTTCCTGGAGGGCGGAGAAAATGAAATTGCCGACAAGGCCGTTGACGATCTCGCGGGCGGCAGGTTCCTCGCTTTTTTTCGCGGCGTCCGTGCTTACTTGCTTGTCGGCTGCCTCTTCCGCTGGCGCGGTGATAATGATCTTGAACTTGTCGCCCTTATCTCCAAAGGGATTAATCAGCTTGGCAAGCGATGACTTTAACGCGATAAGTCGTTGCCTATCCCATCTGCGCCTAAGCTTTCCGATTTCAACGACTGTGCCGTGGGCAAGCGCGTTGGCGAATTTGGCAAGTTCGTCGGGCAACTCGAACGCTGTGGTTTCCATGTAGGTGACGGGGACCTTCTCGAAATGGTCCTTGTCATTCTTTTCAAAACGCTGCCAATCGACGTTGAGACGGTGAACGATACCGCCCTTTTCCCGCTTCGGGCGGGTTTGAAGAACGATCTGTTGGCCAAGGCGGTCGGATGAGAACCGCCCGATTCCCTTACTGCCCGCGTAATTCTTGCGCTCCGCCGCAACATCCCGGAAGTCCTTGGCGGAGCCTGTTTCTCTCTTTGCCGAATAGGCCACGAACAACCACTTGCTGGTCAGGTCGTCGTAGGACATTCCCGAGCCGTTGTCCGCGACGACCACGTTTGAATCGCCGAAATAAAGGTGGACGGTGTTTGCGGCGGCATCGAAGGAATTCTTGACGAGTTCAAAGATCGCGACCTCATCGTCGGTTATGAGTTCGCGGCCGAGTACCCGCTTTAGGCCGGTGCTCACATCGAAGTTAAGCGTCTTGGACTCGTTATCCTTTGCCATGCCTGCCCGTCGTGGTTACAGTATCCGGTCGATCCTACGAGACCGCCCGCATTTCCTCTAGGAACCGCCGCAGAATTTCATCAATAGTTCCGATCGGTGGGTGTTTGGAGAGGTGCTGACTGATGTCGTCAATAATGCGCTCTGGCGACCTAGCATCCTTCATGTTGGGATCGCGATGCGCCCAATCACGACCAGGATGCAGCGTATCCCAGGGTGACCGCAGATTGGCGCGGGTCGCGGGATCGTCGCCATGTTTGCCGAAGCCATAGCAAATGCCCATTTCGGAATTCCAGATAGGCTTGAACAAATGAATTAGATAATCTTCCGCCGATGTCTGCCAGCCCGTCTGCACAACAATCGCCCGATACTCAAAGTCTTCCAATCGCAGCGTGGTCGTGGCTTTCCCGATGTTCTTGCGGTGATCGTTGAGCCGATTGGCGAGGCGGTCGCCCTGCTCCATCGCGGTCTTCGCCGCGGGGTCGCCGGGATCGGCCTTGCCCACATATATGGGATGTTCCCGCTTCGTTATCTCCGCGTAGGCGGGAAACTCGCCATTATAGTAAATCGCGTAAACCCCCGAGCCGTAGAACCGCTCGACATTTGCAAGGTGCTTGCGGGCTTGAGCGATCATGGTGATACCGACGATGCGGCCCGCCACGTTCGGATTTGAGGGATCAAAGACGAAGCCGGGATGCTTGATGGGATCAAGATCCTCCATGACCTTCCGTATCTTTTCGTAAGCCTCGGTGATTGTTTTGCGGACACGCTTCGCGCGGGGCGGAGCTAATTGGGATGGTTCTTCCGCAGCGAGTGTCTCCGAAAGCTCCTTCAGCTGCGCGGCCAACTGTTCAAGCTTTCCCGGAACCGTCGCCATCACCCCTGCCCTTTCTTTAAAGAAAGCAGGGTGCCGGCGACGGAGCTGGCAACCACCTGGGCCAGACGCACGGGAACTGCGTTTCCCAGCTGCCGCATGGCCTCGGTCCAGGCCCCATGAAAGATGTAATCATCGGGGAAGGTTTGCAGGCGCGCCGCCTCCCGCACCGTGAAATACCGCACCGACCCGTCGGCGCGCGCAAGCATGTTCTCACCGCCGGGCACGCCGTGGTCGCCGGCCTTGAGCGTCTTCGCCGGTTCGTCGAGGGGGCTGCCGGTATGTCCGGGGTAGCTGCGCGCGCCCGGATTGAAGCGATGGTTGGGAACTTTGTTGTTGAGGAATTTTTCGGGATCGGGAAGATCGCTGATGGCATCTCGCACGGTGAGCCACGGCGTCCTGCCCTGTCCGAAAAGTTGGCCGCTCCTGAGCCGCGCCACGCGCGCGAGTTGGCGGCACTCCAGCATGGGCCGGTGTTTTTTGGCCACCGCGTGCCTGTCCCAGTACTCGCCGTTGATCCACTTGGAGGCAATCAATGCGTCCTCAAAATGGGTCTCGGGTGGAAAGCTCCATTCCACCCCAAGATCGGCGCGGAAACCGACAATGAAGACGCGCTCCCGCTTCTGCGGAATACCATAATCCGCGGCATTTAGCACCTCGGCGATGACATGGTATTCACGGGCGCTGCGCGAGGTCCCGAAAGTTTCGAGGCGTCGGCAATGCTCGCGCCATGGCTCCCCCTTGCGTCGAACAAGGCTTGGGAACGTTAGCTGCAGGCGGATATATTCAAAATACGTCGCGAACGTTTCGCGCTTCAGGCCCTTGACGTTCTCAAAAATGAACGCTTTGGGCCGCAACTCGCGCACGGCGCGCACGGCTTCAGGAAACATATCGCGCTCGTCCATGAATCCGCGGTGTTTGCCACCGAGGGAGAACGGCTGGCAAGGCGGTCCGCCCGAGACGACCATCACCTCGCCGCCGAGGGTTCCATAATCGAACGCGCGCACATCGGCCTGGTGCAGCGGCCATTTTTCAATATTGCTGGCTTTATGGCGCTGGTTTTCATGGAAAGTCTCGCACGCGTCGGAATTCCATTCGATCACCGCGGCATGATGGAATCCGGCATTCGCCATGCCCATGGCAAGGCCGCCCGCGCCCGCGAACAGTTCAACGCTGCGCATCGAGGAATCTCCTTATCCGATTTTCCAACTTAGCCGCGTCCTTGATCTGGCATTCCCAGATGATCAACACTTTCCAACCCTCGCGCTTGAGCGCCCGTTCATTCTTATCGTCCCGTTCCCTGTTTCCTTCGAGCTTCGGCGTCCAGAAGTCAAGGCGCGACTTGGGCATTCGCGCAATTGGGCAATTGGCGTGAAGGTGCCAGAAACAGCCGTGGATGAAAATAACCTTCCGCCGTGGCCGGAAAACGAGGTCGGGGCAGCCGGGCAGATTCTTCGCATGGAGCCGGTAGCGGTATCCAAGGGCAAAGACAAGCCTGCGGACAACCATCTCTGGGCGCGAGTCCTTGGAGCGGATGCGCGCCATGATTTCGGATCGTTTTTCGGGAGAAACGGAGTCCACAAGGTCTCAATCTCCCCTAAGCTGGCTGAGCAGCGGCCACTGATCCGCCACGTATTTCTCAACGGCCTCGCGCACGACCCACGCGATGGACACTTTCTTTCGCTTGGCCACGTCCTCGATGGTTTTATACAATTCAGGCGGAAATGTGACCGAGGCGCGTGGCTGCGCGCCTGTTTTTGCCTTTCCCGCCGCCCGTTGTCCACTCATGCCCGGTCGCCTCGCTTCCTGCACCACGATACATCACCGCGATGCACGCCTCAAGCGTGAACGCATTTGCAACGGGAATTACTTTACCGGATGGGATTTGGAAGAACGGATTCGATCAGGAACCGCGAAAGCCGACAGCTGCTCGGAAAAGTGCGATTACCAAGAGCGGCGGTGAGTTAGGGTTGGGAGAAATATTTCGAGTCCGGGCGAATGTGCTACGGGTTGCAGGAACCGCTGGTGAGCGCCATTCAAGTTCAATGTTCTTCGCTTTGCGCGCCTACCCGGACTCGATCCGATCATAACCGATTATGCGTGAGAATTTCTAGTATTTCGCAATTGTTTTTTGAGCGATGTCATCAGGTATTCGGATTCAGCCGCAAGCCGGGATTTCTTGACGCCGAGCCCAATTGATAGAAGAATTCGCTTATGAAATTTCACGTCCCACTCGATACTGCCGGAAGCATCACGATTCCAAAGGTTCTACTCGACGAACTGCATTTGGAGGCTGGCGATGCGCTGGAAATCGAAAGTGCCGGGGAGCAGATCACCCTTCGCCCGGTGCGCAGTACATCGCCGCTTACGGAGGAGCGGGATGTCTGGGTGCTTCACAGCGGGCAGCCCCTGCCCGCTTCCGCCACCGATGAAATGCTTGAACATAACCGCGAGCAGCGAGACGCGGCGAACCTTGGAAGGAATGACTGAAGAGGTGATGTTAAGCGCGGGGTCGCAGGGGTTCGTAATCCCTCGCCGGGGACCGGGGCGGAGCCCCGGCAAAAGAAAGACAGGGGCCGAAGCCCCTGCCCTCCTCGCTGCAATCGCTTCTGGCCATCAGGCTGCGACGCTTGCCTGCTGCTCTTTCTGCTGCAGGCCGTTTAAGTAATCCGCGGCGCGTTGCGCGTGGGCGGCTGCCGAGAATATCGCGCGCTTGTCTTCCTTGAGCACGGTCAGCCAATGCCCTAAATAAGCAGCGTGGTCTTCCCTTACTTCCGGGGTGATGCCAATTTCCGCACACAGAAAAGCGGCTCCGAGTTCGGCAACCAGTTCTTCGCGGGCGTAGCCGTGGTCGCCGAAACGTTTGCCGCTGAAATCCCGATCCAACCGGCTCTTGTGCTTGGTCCAGTGGGTAAGCTCATGAAACGCGGTTGCGTAATAGCTTTCCTTGTCCTTAAAGGCCTCGAACGGTGGAAGCTGCACCATGTCGCGGGCGGGTGCATAGAATGCGTTGTTGCCGCCATGCTGGATGGCTGCTCCTGTCGCGGTCATAAAACGGTCGGCATGTTCGATGCGATCCGTCAAAGGCAGCGGGTTTTCAGGGTGGGCGTAGAAATGTGCCGGCAGTCCGTCCACCTGCTCGACGTTGAACACGGTATAGCCTTTCATGAAAGGGATCTCGCGCTCGACATCCTCGCCCTGTTCGTTGGTCTCGGTCTTGCTGATGGTGTTGGCGTAGACCACCAGAGAGCCATGCTCGCCTTTGCGGACGTTGGCGCCTAGTTCCTGGGCTTGGCGGTAGGTCATCCAGATAGGTGCGGCGTATCCCTTGGTCATGGCTTCGCCCCACAGTAAGAGGATGTTCATGCCACGGTACGGGGTGCCGTTATGGCGTAGGGGTCGCGTGATGCGTCCGGCAGCGTGTTCCGATGCCCAGGGCTTCATCCATGGGCGGATACCCTGCTCCAGGTCGCTGATGATATGGTCGGTAACTTTGGTGTAAACATCCTTGCGGTCAATGCTGGCTGCGTTGGCTGTTGCGGTCTTGGTCATTTCCGGTCTCCTTAAATGGGCTTTTGAGGTTGCTGTGCTCATGCACATGCACCTCTGCCCACCGGCGAGGTCGGGGGTAGCAACGCGTCAAGGGCGCAAGACCGGGAGGGGAATCACCCGGCCTGCACAAGCCCCGCTTTTGGGCGCGGAAGGTTGGGGATACCCGGTCGGCGGCGAAGCTTTACCCTTGCGCGGCGCGTGGGGCAGCGCCCCTAGTGTTTTTGGGTTTCGCGAAAGGGATAGTTACCCGGATGGGCCGAGACGCGCTTTTAAGCGGCTCGGTGAGCGCGTTGGCGAATAGAGCCCGGCCAGCGCATTTCAGCGGGTTCGCCATGTAATCTGTAAGCCGGGATCGTGGTTTCCGGTGTTGTCTATGGAGTATATGGAGCCTATTGTGTCTGTAGAGACTATGTACTTGATGGAATAAATGGAGCTTGCGTAGTCTGGGGAGAATGACTAGGCTCGGCCGCCATGAACATCACGCTTCTGGCAAAAAAAGGCGGTGTCGGTAAAAGCACTGTCTCGATCCTTCTCTATGAAGCTTTCCGTCAGGCGGGCAAATCGGTCACCATTCGCGATTGGGATGCACAGGGTACGAGCAGCAAGTCGCTTGAATTAATTCATCGAGACTCTCCCAACACAAGTGCCGATCAGGCGGGCATAATCATCTACGACACCCCGCCCAGTCTGGAACATACCGCCACAGCTACAGCCGTGCGCAACGCCGATATCGTGCTGGTAGTAACCTCCCCCTCCCCTGCGGACATCTGGGAGGCGGAGGACGCAGTGCGCTTCGTAAAGACCAAAAACAGCAAAGCGGCTGTGAGAGTCATCTTCAATAAGGTCCGGAAAGCCACGGTGCTTGGAAGACTTATCGAGGAGAGTGCCAAACAAGTGAGCGCCCCTGCCCTTCCCGTCACTTTGAGCGCTCGCGAATGTTACCAGCATGCCGTCGCCCAAGGCTGGAAAGCCCTCGACAGTGCGGCCCGCCAAGAAGTGCTTCAACTTATCGTCGCCCTATTATCCCAGCAATAGAGACTATGTACTCTCCACAGACAACACAGTGTCCATAAAGATGAAAACATCAAAGAATAATGTGAATGATCTCCTGGCGGCCATCCAGCGCAAGACGCCCAGCAACCCCAGTCCCGCAGCCATCGAGCCAGAGGTAGCAACGGAGCCCGAAAGCTCAGCGTCAAAAGGAGAACCTTCGAAATTGAAGCTCCACGGCCGGGCATCGGCGAAGAAAGCTATCAAGAGCAAAGTCGGCAAGCCCGTCCAATTCTGGATGCACGACGAGGATCGCAAACTTGTTCGGGAGTTATCCGCGTGGCTAGCCGGGCAGGGAGTGCGACCCAGCGACAGCATGGTCATTCGGGCAGCACTGCGATTCGCCAAAACTGGAAGTGCGTTTCTGGAATCTTACTGGGAGGCGTCCCAACTGGACGGGCGGCTAAAACGCAACTGAGACTGAGTAGTCTCATGAGACTACGTTGCCTCTGTAGTCTGCGGAGTCTTAACTAATATCTGATAGGTACCTCTTCACAAGTGGCTCGGGGAGGTCCCTCGCCAGCCCTTTCCCTATCACTTTTAAGCGGTCGAGTACGGGTCTGTAGCGTAGGATCATGCAAACCTGTCGATTTGCCCCCGACGCAGCGGATTAAACACCGCACTTAATTTGAAGAGCCTCTTTTCTGTCCATTTTCCATGTCTCTGGGCGTGAACGAAAAGTGTTATTGAGGTTCTGACGGAGCGCAGGGATGGGCCGGGAAGGGGCGGTGCTTGAGCCCCTTCCTGGGGAAGCGAAGGGCTTGGATGGCCCTGAGCTTCCAATTAGTTCTCCAACCCTACAGTGAATGATCGTGTGATCTGTCGTGGAGTTTGGTCCACAGATATTAAAAATTCAAACATAACAGTTGCGGATAGGTGTTAAATAATTCTGTTAGAACGTGTTAAGCGGTGGATAAGAAGCTGCAACATTATGATTCGTCAATGGAATTGGATAGCCCTGCGTCAACGAAACCACGAAAGAACGTCAACAGAAACCTACTTTCCCGTCAACAAAACCACGAATTACACGGCCTGTCAACGAAACCACGCTAATTAGTGCGTTGTCAACAAAACCACGAAGATTGTGCTTGCGTCAACAAAACCACGATTGTATGTTCCGCGTCAACGAAACCACGTATCTCAATGAGTGTCAGCGGAACCACGATGGCAGAGACATCAACGGTAGAAACGGAAGAAAGCAGGGCAGGCGGCAAGCTCGCTTTGCTGCCCGAACGGCATCCCAATCACGATCTCTTTACCTGCGACGTACTCGATGCGATTCCCAAGGATGACATGGCCAGCATGGAACATCCAATCTTTTCGCTCGCCACCAAACCGGACACGCGCGTCTTGCGGTATGAGCACCGGAACGTGTCGGTTGAGATTGCTCCGAGCGTGCGCGGCCTGGCGACGATTTACGACAAGGACATTTTGATCTATTGCGTTTCGCAGTTGATGGCCAAAAAAAATGCCGGCGAGACATTGGCACAGACGCTGCACCTCAATGCTCACGATCTGCTGGTTTGGACGAATCGCGAAACCAGCGGCGACGCGTATCGCAGACTCAAGGATTCTTTTGAGCGTCTAAGCGGAACCAGAATCACCACGAACATCAAAGCGAACGGCGAAGAGATAACCGAGGGCTTTGGACTGATTGAAAGCTGGCGGGTGATACGCGAGACGAAGTCGGGACGCATGAGCGAGCTCCGCGTGCGGCTTTCGGATTGGGTTTACAAAATTATTCAGGGGTCTGAGGTGCTGACGCTGAGCCGCGATTATTTCCGGTTGAGGAAGCCAACGGATCGGCGGATCTATGAATTGGCTCGCAAACATTGCGGCGAACAGGATGAGTGGAAGATCTCCCTTGAGCTCCTGCATAAGAAAACTGGTGCGAGCAGCCACAGCCGGGAATTCAAATCGATGGTGAAGGAATTGGTGGAACACGATCATCTTCCGGATTACAGCGTCTCATTGGAAGACGATATGGTGGTCTTCCGCAACAGGATGACGTGGCAACAGAAGGCGGAAGGACCGGAGGTACGCTACCCCGTGCTCGACCCGGAGGCATATCATGACGCAAAACTTGTCGCGCCCGGTTATGACGTTTACTGGCTGGAACAGGAGTGGAGGGACTGGTGGGTGCAAAGCGGCATGCCTGAGTTGGGCTTTCCGGGAAAAGCGTTCGTGGCCTTTTGCAAAAAGCGCTATCAGATGAAGCCCAACCCCTAAAAGGCGCTGCCGCACTCGCTTGGGGATTACACTGCGGAGACTATGTAGTCTGTGGTCGAGGGCTGAAACGGCCAGAATCTGTCACTCCACTTTCACTCACTTAAGGGGCGATTGCTTGTTGGAATGCCGGAAGTTGTTGAATTCGTTGCACCTGTATTCACCGCCATAGACGCCGTTGTCGTTTATTTTCAATCTACGGTCATTTTCCCAAGTTGGACGTCGCGGGTTCGAACCCCGTCTCCCGCTCCAAAAGAATCAACAACTTACAGGTCCGCCTCCTCGCTGTGCTCCGTTTGTGCTCCGTTTACTTTTGATCAACCCTTCAAGAGGTTGGAAACACAAGGCTTGCGGGCATGCTTGCGTGCTCCGTTTGGCTGTCTTCCAGAGACACCAAAAACCTTTACGAATGAAGGCCTTCCATGCTATTCCGCTTACGCGACGGCCAGGTTGAGTTCGCTACTCCGGCTTGGCCCACTTTGATCGTTACAACTGGCCCACCTGGATAGTGATAGTTTGCCTCATTCAGCCGGAGATTGTTGAAGCGGCTCCGGCGGGAGTGAAGCCTGGCGGCGCCGTAGGGCGACGCG
>JBBRKX010000002.1:0-32804 GCA_038231675.1 Chthonomonadales bacterium
ACCCATGGCGGTCGACGGGACCCATGGCGGTCGACGGGACCCATGGCGGTCGACGGGACCGCCGCAATGAATTGCGCGGCTGTGTGGCCTGCGGCCCTGTGTCCGCCTGCGCGGGCACGCACTGCAATAAAGTCGGGAATTGCAACAAAGATTGTGCCCGGTGACCGCACACAAGAGTTTGCGGCAAGCACAGATCCGTTGTTTGCCACGGCCTGGACAGGGAATAGGTAACAGCCTATTAAATTCGTTGACACTCGATTTCAAAGGACGTACCGTTGGCAGATGGATGTTTGCTCTATATTGTGTGCCCGCGCAGGCGGTCACATGGCCGCAGGCCACACAGCCGCGCAATTTATTGCGGCGGGAACGTTGTGGCGGACATCGCACAATTTACTTTGGCGGGAACGTTGTGGCGGACATCGCGCGATGCATTGGGATGCGGTCACTACTGCAGTGGGAATGGTGACGCCCGATATGCTGAACAGCGCACTCCGAGACGCGCTGAGCATTCCGCCGGAGCAGGCGAATACTGCCGGAGCAGGCGAATACCGCCGAAAACATCCATTCCTGGCTCAGAGCCCGTGTACGGAAAAAGGGCCGCATCCTGCTGGTGTTCGACAACTGGGAAAGCGCGCAGAATGAGGCGACGGTCGCATGGCTGGGCGTCGGAGGAAGATATGAAGCGTCATGGGGTCTCGCGTTTGAAGGCGTCGATAGCGGCACGCATGGGGATGGAGGGCTGAGCGCCGGATCGGGTAACGGAAATGGCGGAGGCGGCATTGGCGAAGCGAACAGCTTCCGGAAGCGGCACGCCCTCCACCAGCGCGACGGCGAGCACGCCGCAGAACACGTCGCCCGCCGCTGTCGTGTCGACCGGGGTTACGACAAAGGCAGGAACAAGTCCGGAAAAATCCGCAGACGCAACGTATGCGCCCGCCGAACCGAGCGTAAGAACCACGGTGCGCGGCCCCTGGGCCCGCAATGCCCGCGCCGCGCTTGCCGCCTCCTCGGGCGTGGAGACGGGCAAACCGGTCAGGGCCGTCGCCTCGTTCTCGTTGACGACGAGCGTGTGCATTTGTGCCGAAACGGGAACGCTTTGGTCGCGCACGGGCGCATAATTAAACAGGGTCGGCGTTCCGCATTCCTCCGCGATCTCCAGTGCGCGCCGGATCGTGGAAGACGGGATTTCCATCTGCATGACCAGCATTCCCGCCCCACGAATCACGTCCGCACAGGCGTCCAGATGCGCGGGAGTGAGCGCATAATTGGCTCCAGGCGCAACTGCGATACAGTTGCGGCCCTGCCGGTCGAACATGATCAACGCACTGCCGGACGCCATTCCCGATTGAACCAGGATACGATTGGTCTCGATGCCGTCGCGCCGAAAGTTCTCCCGCATCGTCGGGGTGTACACGTCGTCCCCCAGTCCCGTGACAAAGGTGACCTTGCCTCCGGCGCGAGCGGCGGCGACCGCCTGGTTAGCGCCCTTGCCGCCGAAGGTCTGAGAAAATACGCCTTCCGTAACCGTTTCGCCCACGTCCGGCAGACGCTCCAACTGCATGATGAAATCCACGTTGGAACTGCCGATGACCGCGATTCGGGCCTGTTCTTGCGCTGCCATACCTCGCCTCACTTTGGGTTTACAGACCGGAAGTTGTTCGGCCTGGGCGCTTCGTGCGCCGCCATGTCGCTCGCCCGCGCTCTAATAACCGCCCCTGCCCAGCGTTTCCGCCTCTGTGGGTTCGCCTTCCTGTGGCAATGCGGCGCGACGCCGGTATTCGTCCAGCATGACGGCGCTTGCCGTTGCGCCCACGCGCCCGCAGCCCAACTCCTTGCAGCGGATGAGCGCGTCGAGGTCGCGCACGCCCCCGGACGCCTTGACTCCGACAGCAGGCGAGACAGCGGCGCGCATCAGTTGGAGATCGTGCTCGGTCGCGCCCTGATACCCGTATCTCCCGTCCGCGCCCCGGACGAATCCGAAACCGGTCGAGGTCTTCACATAGTCGGCGTGGACCTCTTCGCAAATCCGGCACAGTTCGGTTTTCAGGGCGTCGTCGGGCAGGAAATCGGTCTCGAAGATCACCTTGACAATAGCCTTATGCTGGTGCGCCTCCGTGACGACCGCGCGAATATCTTGCGCGACATAATCCCAATCGCCGGAGAACACCTTGCCGTTGTTGATGACCATGTCTATCTCGGTCGCGCCGTCGCGACAGGCAACTTCGGTTTCAAACCGTTTCACTTCGGTCGCGTTCGCTCCGTGCGGAAAGCCAATGACCGTTCCGACCGCGACGCGCGCCCCACGCAGAATTTCCGCCGCGCGTGCCACATGGTAGGGCTTGACGCAGACCGAGGCGACTTGATATGCCATGGCCACCCGACAGCCTTCCTCCAGTTCCCGGTCGGTCAGCGTGGGGTGCAGCAGGGAGTGATCGATCATTCCAGCAAGGTCTTCGTAACGGTAGTGCATTCGCATCTCCTATCCAGCGGGTGGGAAAGCAGGGCAATTCAGTTGTCGCAAGACAAATCCTTATCTTATAGACAAATCACATAAAGGTTGCACAATCCGCCACTTGAATCCCATTTGCATTTGTGCGATGTTCAACTGGTTTGTCTATTACGTCCGAATGGACGTGCGGCGCGTAGCGCCCCCAGCGGAGGAATTCATTCCGCCGACCACGAGGCAAATGTAAACCCGGGTTCAGAAAATTTTGGCACATTATTGCAAAACTCCGTTCAAACTTTGATGCGCTTCCATTTCCCAGTTCGGAAAAGCCATACGGTCATCAGGCCGCCGACCGATGTCGAGACGCCCATCGAGATCCAGGCTCCGTGCGTCTGTTGGCCGAGGGGGAACATCAGCGCATAGGCGAGCGGAAGCCGCAGGATCCACATGGTGAGGAAGGTGATTATCGTCGGTCGGGTGGTGTCGCCCGCGCCCTGGAGCGCGCCGGTCAGTACCATTCCCAGCGCCAGGAACGGCTCGCAGTAGGCGTTGACGCGCAGGTAATCCGCGCCCAATCGCTGCACCAGGACGTCCTGCGTGAACAGCCGAGAAATCGGGGTAGCGAAGACATAGAAGACAATCGCCATAGCGATCATCACCCCGACCGCCTGCCATGTTGCAGCCCACGCGGCACGCTCCGCCCGCTTCGGGTCCTTCGCGCCCAGGTTCTGGCCCACCAGAGCGGAGGCGGCGACGCTGTAGCCGAACCCTGGCATGTATGCGATCGCTTCCGCGCGAAGCCCGATCTGCAGGGCCGCCACGCCCGCCTCGCCCTCTAAACTCTTCACCAGCATTCCCTGAAAGGAGAGCAGCGACAGCGTACGCAGGACCGCCTGGAGCGCGGCGGGCATGCCAATGCGGAGGATGCGCCATGCCCAGTCCGCTCGGAGCCGCAAATGCCGCCAGGTGAGCGCGTCGCTCAGTTCCGGCCGCCGCTTCAACGCGAAAAGGTAGAGAGTCGCGCCCACAAACAGGGAGGCGGCGAGCGCCGTGCCCGCGCCCCGGACTCCCATCCTGGGAAAGCCCAGCCGCCCATAGATCAAAACGGAGTTCAGAGAGATATGCGTGACGATCATCGCGAGCGTGATTCGCATCGGCGTGCGCGTATCTCCCAGCCCGCGAAAAGCCGCCTGCAGCACGTTCGTGATGAAGAGAGGCACGGCGGCCGGAAGCACGGCGGAAAGGAACTGTACGCAAAGCGCCGCCGCACCCGATCCGCCGGAGGAGCCGAGCAGTGCGGACGCGATTGCGCCTCGCCCGAGGAATACCGCCGAGCCGAACAACAGCGCGAGCACCACGGCCAGCGAGAGCGACTGTCCCGTGACCTCGACCGCCTTTTCATGCTCGCCGGAGCCGGTAAACCGCGCCACCAGCGCCATGGTGCCTATGGTGACGCCCAGCGCCACGGAGATAAGGAGAAAGATAACGATGCCACCGATCCCCGTCGCGGCGAGGGCCTGCCGGCCGTTCGGCAGGTTCCCGACGAAGAAGGCGTCCATCAGGCTGTTCACGGTCTGAAGAAGCATCGCCAGGATAGAGGGCCATGCAAGCGCCAGCACCTCACGGTGGAGCAGGGCAGAGGAAATCGGAGCACATTGGGACGTTTCCATAGCGTTGGAGTCGGACGGAATTTCCCGCAACGATCCGGCAGGATCGCGAGGGTATTCCGCCTCCTCGGGAGGGCGAATAGTCATGGAGTTGCTGTTGGCCCTTCTTTGGACTTTGTCCGTGGCGCCCCGCGACTCAGTTCAGCCGAGGAAAGCGTCGCCACCGCATTTATCTTACGTTGGACGGCGGCGCAAAGTTTGCTCGGCGGTCCCCGCACGTCATCCTGGGCAGGCCGAACGGAGCGCCTGGACAGTGAGATCGACGCCCCGGCCGCACGGAAAAATGAAGCGCAAAATCGGCTTCGAACAGTCCACCCACGCCCCCTTCGGAATCGGCTTCGGCTTGACATGCGTCGAATATCTGTGATACTATCGCTAGGTTTGCACGTCTAAGTGCATACGCTCGCGCGCTGGAGACATGGTCTAAAAGACGATCCGCCGCTTATGTAATTCTTGCAATTCCGTTCAGCACCGACCCCGGCTCCCGTCCGCGAACGCGCTCCAGCCTGTTGCGTCCCTATCTCGGGTGGTCAGGGATTGCTGTGTTTCGGTGATCCCTCGAGATCGATAAAGGAGTCCCGCATGGGCAATTCCGCCCGTTATATTGCGCTGGCGCTGATGTGCGGGATAACCGCCGCCGCAGTCGCACAAGACCCAACCACAGCACCGACGGTAAAGGTCGCGCCGGCCACATTATCGAACGCCGCTCTTCGGAATCATATTCTGGGCTTCACGGCCTGGGATGAGGATTACCTTTACGTCGCGGTTCAGGTAAACAAACCCAGTCTGAACGGCTCCAACACGACCCCTTTTTCGAACCCAATTCTCGACGATGCCGTCCTGATCTCCATACAAAGCGATAATGACCGGGCGGCCATGGCCCGCACAGCGCATAGCGTCGTCGTTGTCGCCAGTGCGGTAGGGGGCGCTCAGGTCTACCTCGGCCCCGATAAGAAGCCGCTATTCAACGGCATCCGCGATATCACCCAGCGTCTGGAAGCGATCAATAAAGGGACCGATACGGTCGGCGACCAGACCATCAAGCGCGGTCAGCTCCTCGGCAGCGTGGTCAAGTTCCAGGTCGCGCCACATGGCACGCCGCGCACAAACGGGGATGCTTCATCCGGTTATACCGTTGAATTCGCGATCCCGTGGGTGGATCTGGGGGGACGACCCCAGGACGGCGCAAAAATGGGTTTCAACGTCGCCGCACAGAGCATCGCCCAGAATGGCGACACCCCCCCGTTGATGAGCCTTTCCAACCGCGTCAAGACCGCCGCCGACCTCGACAATCCCTCGCTCTGGGGGCAGATCGTTTTCAGCAACGCGCCGGCTCCTTCCGTGGGCACGCAACTGATCAGTCCACGCGTATTTGCGCACAAACCGGTGATAGACGGCGACTTTGCCAACGGCGAATGGAACGGGCTGTCCGGATTCGAGTTTGGCGAGCGTCCGGGCGCGGGCGGCGACAGCGGATCCGCCGCCAAAACGATCGCGGCGCGGTCCCGCCCGGAATTCACCCCACGCGCGCCCCGTCCGGCAGTGGCTCTCCCGCAAGAGCGCCCGCTTGCCCCATTGGCGGCGCATACGGCCGTGAAAGCGGAAAATCTTGTTTTGGCGCTGTACGACTACTGGTTCCAGGCAGACAGCCGCAAGGCGGCTCCCACGGAGCATGTCGTGCGGGGCGACGGCGGCACCGCCCTCGCGCACCATCCCCTCGATGGCGTGGGACCATGGCTTAGCTACGACCATGCGAACTGGCATCGGCGGCAGCTCATGGAAGCGCGCCAGGCGGGCGTCGACGTGATCCTCCCGGTCTACCGGGGAGATGCGCGTGATCGTCAGCTCTACGCCGATAAAGGCCTGACCGTGATGGCCTCGGTCCTGCAGCAGATGAGCAATGCCGGGCAGGACTACCCGCAGGTTGGACTGTTTCTCGACACCACCGCCATGAGCGAAGTCTTTGGGGATCGCCCGGACCTGCGTGAGGCAAAAACGCAGGCGGCCCTCTACGACATGGTGCGCAATTTTTACCGGCATATTCCCGCTACATTCCGATGCACGGTCAACACCAGCTCCGGCGTGGCCTACCCCGTCTTTCTTTCTGATGCGGATGCCTTCAAGGACCTGGACGATTCGTTTGTGGGCGCCCTCCGCCAACGGTTCGCCGCAGACTTCGACGGAGCCGATCTGGTGATCCTGGGGAATAGCAATTTTAAACCGAAGGCCAAACTGGACGGGTACTTCACGGAGACGCGCGAAAAAGGTTTTCAATTCGATGGGGACGGCTGGATCAAGACCGCGTCCGTCGGGCCTGGCTATGACTCGAGCTATATTGCTGCGAGCGCCACGGATCCTGTGATCTTCCGAGCGCGGCGCGAAGGGGAAACCTATCGATCCGATTGGATCGCCGCGCTCGCGAAACATCCGGACTGGGTGATGCTGGATGGATGGAACGACTACGGCACCGGATCGGAAGTGGCGGCATCTATCGAGGCAGGCTTCAGCACTGCGGATCTTACCAAGGTCTACACGCGCATCTACGCCGCATCGAACAAAAGCGACGTCAAGTACCTCTGGCACAACGTTCCCTCCGCCATGCCCGACGGCAGCGCGTTCACGGTCCATGTGCGCGCTCAGAATGCAGGGCTTGTGGAATGGGGTGATGCGCCGGGCGGAACACAGATGAGCTTTGGCTATCAGTGGCTTCGCGATGGCCGCGTGCTCGGTTCGGGCCCGCTGACGCCATTGGCAAATCCCGTGCTGGCGGGGAATGATTTTGACTTTACGCTGCCGGTGACCGCCACGGCGTCCGGCGCCCCATTGCCGGAAGGGCCGATCGTCCTCGAGATCACCTCGACCAAGAAAGCTCTGGGCAAGCCCGGGGTTGCGGATCCTGGATTGCCCGCAGTCCTCCGCGTGCCTGTCATGATTTCCAATCCTGCGGCCACCGGTGCCCCGGCGGCGTGGCGCCTTTCCATCGTGTCTACGGACCTGCCGACGATGCTGGAATCAGGAAGCATTTATCAAGTGCACGCGACCCTGCGGAACGACGGGACCGCCACCTGGAAAAAGGCGGAGGGCGCGCATGCCTCCCTGCGTTTGTACCGCACCAACCCGGTAGCGAACCCCACGGAACAAGGCTGGAACACGGAGAGCACCGCAACACGCGTGGAAAGCGCCGATGCCTCGGTCGACCTCGGGGAAGATGTGGCGCCCGGCCATGAGACGACGGTCCGACTTCTGCTCCCGATCACCGACGTGGAGGGCAAGCCGCTGGGGACATGGACCCAGGACGATTTGTGGAGCTACCTTGCCCGATGGGAAGTGGCGACCAACGTTCCCGCCGCATCCGATGACCGATCCCAAAAGGCGACCGTGCTGGGAGCCGGCTCGGCCCCGACGCCGATTGCCGTAGTCGACTATGATTTTGGAGTGCGCTTTCTGGCGGATGGAACACCCTCCAGCCTTCCGGGCGACCGGCGCCAGCCGGTGCGCCTCAGCCTCCAGAACGCCGGGCCCCAGACGTGGAAAAAGGACGTCGTTCGCGTGGGGTATCACTGGTACTATCAGGATGGCTCGGAAGCCGCCTGGGAAGATGAGACTACCGCGTTGCCGCAGGATGTGGGACCCGGCGAAAACGTCAAGGATATCCTCGCCTGGGTGACCGCTCCGCCGAATGACGGAACTTACTATCTGGTCTGGGATGTGAAATTCGGAGATACGTGGGCTTCGACTTCGGCAAGCACGCGGATATTCGATCAGTCCGTGCGCCAGGTGCAGGTCGTGAGCGGCAGACTGATCTTCGCGGATCTTTCCAAAGCGTACAATATGGACGGCATCACCGAAGTCGACGATCTCAATGGGGGCGACTTCGATGGTCTGGGCCATACGTTTCCTTCGGCGCAGATGCCTCCCTTCGCGAACACGGCCGTCGTGCCTGCGGGGATGTGGCTTCCTTCCGAACGTACGGGCCCGGATTCGACTCATCGGATCAGTTTTCGCTGGGGGCCAAAAGAGCCTAAAGCAAAGAACTTTATTGCCTGTAAAGGCCAGAGGCTCGAATTAGGGAAGTCTGCCGGCCAATGCAGACTGCTTCATATCATCGCGGCAAGCACGGGCAAAAACGCCCTGGTGCGGCTGAAACTGTTCTTTCAGGAACCGACAAGCCTCTCGGAAGATGACTACAGTTTCAGTATCAGCCGTTGGGATAGTCCGCCCGCCTATGGTGAAGATGTCGCTTTTGTCTCGCCCCGACATCATGAACGATCCGGCATTCAGCCGGGCGCCGTGGCGCTTTACCATTATGTCATCCGCATCCACGAGCCACGCAAGCTGATGGCGATCGAGTTCCCGAACACACCGGAAGTCAAGATCGCCGCGATCACCCTGGAAAAATAGCGCACCCTCACCCAACCCCTCGCCCGTTCCGAGCGAGCCGCAAGCAGCCAGTCGAAGTCCCTCTCTCCCGCCGAACGCAGTTCGGGAATCCAGGGAGAAAGGGATTTAGGGTATGAGGGTACGGGCAGAAGGTTATGCCTTGCCGAGTGTGTCACGGAGCGCGGCGCCCGCCCGGTTTCCGCGCAGCTTTTCCAGCGCCTGCATCTCCAACTGCCGACATCGTTCGCGCGTAATGTGAAGCGATTTACCGACATCCTCCAACGTGTGCGGCTCATTGCCGCCCAGGCCGAACCGTAGCTTGAGCACTTCCTGCTCCCGGGGTGAAAGACTCTTCAGCGCGCGTGCCAGCTCTTCGTGCACCGCACGGCGAAACACACGGGCCGAAGGGCTATGGCTCTCTTCGGTTGGGATCACATCCGCAAGACTCCGCTCTCCATCCTCCCCGAAAGGCGTGTCCAGCGAAACCGGATCCACCATGCTCTGCAGGAGTTCCGTCAATTGCTGTTCCGTCATATTTGCCGCATGCGCGAGTTCCGCCCGGCTCGGCTGTCTCCCGAGCGTGCTTTCCAATTCCCCCCGCACCCGCGCAATGCGCCCGATCGTATCCACGATGTAAGCGGGCAGGCGAATGCTTCGCCCTGAATTTGCGATGGAACGCATGATGGTCTGGCGAATCCAATGGGTCGCATAGGTGCTGAACCGGAAACCGCGCCTCCAATTGAATTTGTCCGCCGCACGGATAAGCCCTATGACCCCTTCCTGCATCAGGTCCTCCATCGGAAGACCTCGCCCTTGATACCGCTGGGCGATGGACGTCACAAGACGAACATTGCTTTGCACCAGCGCATCCTTGGCGGCGCGGTCTCCGTTCTCGATGCGACGTGCGAGGATGATCTCCTGGCAGGGAGTCAGCAAAGCGATTTTGCCGCCCGGCTGCAAGAACGACGAATGCACATCGATTGGAGGAGACGCTACACCCGGGTGCGCGGACTTTGCACGCAAACGCTGTTCGACAGGCGGCAATCCGCGGTCATCCAGATCTTGCAGTTGGGGAGGCTCTTCTCCTTCCGGAATGAAATCCTCCAACAGACGCTTCATCTGAGTGTTGTCGACCTCGACCACTTCCCCTGTGCCGGAGGAGCGCATGGGAGCGTCCAGGGTCGCTTTACGTCTGCGTCCGTTGCCTGGCTTCTTGTGTCGAGGTACATGCATGCTAAGCGAATTCCCAACGGAGTCCGTTTCCGATCCAAACATTGAAATACGTTTCGTCGCTGCGTGCGCCATGGCTCCCTTACCTCCACAAGACCCTTCTTGCGAGTTTTTAATTTTCTTTTTCGTACGCGTGGGAACGACTGACGTTACGCCTCTGCTGTTCCCAGGATATCAAGCGAGCGTCAATCAGCGGGAAATCTGTGGCGGAATCGAACATTCCACCGAAATTCAGGCAGACTTAGCGTTCGTTCGATCCGATTCCGAAGAGGGCTCGTTGACGACCTCAGCCGTTCTTTTTCCCGTAAGGTCCCTGCTGACATGGACCAGCGCCATCAGTCGTCCATCGGCGTGCCAGAGCGGCAGAATCGTGGTGGAAAGCAGACGGGTCCGTCCCATCCAGTCGATTACCACCTCATCGACATCATAGAGGGGCTGGTCCGCGCGTAGTTGTTCCTGACGAATCGATTGCGCCGTGACAGGAAGTTCCTCGGGAAGAAAGTCCGCCGACATTCTTCCCACAACCTCATCGCGTGAGGTCGCCCCCAAAAGCCGCAAGTGCGCGGCATTGCTTTCAAGATAGCGCCCCTGAGAATCTTTGACGTAGACCTGGTCCGGAATATTGTCGATGAGATTGCGCAGCAGATTCCGTTCCTGTTCCAACAAATCGTTGGTGCGCCTGTGGTCGTTCAAGGCTTCCAGCAGCGCTTCTTCCTGCCGCAGGATACGTATGCCCGCACGCAGACGCACTTTAAGCTCTTCCGGATCGAAGGGTTTGATCAGAAAGTCATCCGCGCCGGCGTCCAACCCCTCCAGCGTGTACTCCTTGCTATCCCGCGAGGTCAGCAACAGGAGATAGGTGTATCCCTCTCCCAGGCGCTTTCGTATCCTTCGGCAAATCTCAATCCCATCTATTCCCGGCATCATCCAGTCCAGAATGGCAAGGCGAGGCGCATCGGTCTGATTGAGCA
Source organism: Chthonomonadales bacterium (assembly GCA_038231675.1). Lineage (GTDB taxonomy): Bacteria > Armatimonadota > Chthonomonadetes > Chthonomonadales > Chthonomonadaceae > JBBRKX01. The sequence continues at coordinate 10,695 of JBBRKX010000002.1, forward strand.
ATTGCCATGCCTGTTCGCCATCCCGAGCAACCAGCACCTCATATCCCCACTTCTTCAGCGCGACCTCAAGCCGTAGCCTTAAGATAGAATCGTCATCGGCGATAAGAATTCTCATACTGCACCTTCCCTCTTCAGCAGGGCCAACGCTTCCTGGAGACGACTCATCTCGTCCGCCAGGCGCACGCAGCCCGCTTCGGCCGCAGTGAGGTCGCCACCGCGGCCCATAATTTCCAATTGCAGAGCGGCATCCATGGCGGCATGCGCTCCAAAATTTCCCACCACGCTCTTGATGGCGTGGGCGGCACGCTCAATTTCGGCGGCGTCCCGGGCGGTGCAGGCTGCCTGTATCTGCTGCATCCGTGCCGGCGCTTCTTCCTCGAATAGATCCAGGATAAGGCGCAAAAGATCACGGTCCCCTTCCACGCGTTCCATCAGCGCGGCATTGTCGTAAACCACATCTTCGTCCAGGACGGGAGCCTCTTCGTCGGAAGGCGCGGCCGCCTCCTGCGGAGCTCCGATATGCGACGGGATCATCTCGTCGATGGCGCGTAAGAGTTCCTGAACCTGAATCGGTTTCGAGACATACACGTCCATCCCGGCTTCCAGACACCGCTCTCGGTCCCCTTTCATGGCCCTGGCGGTCATCGCCACGATAGGAATATGATTCCCGGTGATGGCTTCCATCTTCCGTATGGCGGCGGTGGCTTCGAAGCCGTCCATGCGGGGCATCTGAACATCCATCAGAACAAGGTCGAAGACGTCGGTGGGAAGAATCTCGAGTGCTTCCAGGCCATTGCCGGCTATCGTGACCGAATGGCCGCGCTTTTCCAGTATGCGGGCCGCGAGGCGCTGGTTCGCAAGGTTATCTTCCGTCAGCAGAATGCGGAGACGCCGCCCCGCCGGAAGAATAGGAGGATCGACAGAGGGCTTCTCCGGAGTCATAGGAGACGACACGGCATCCATCGCGTTCAAAATCGTATCGAGCAGTTCCGACTGTTTGACGGGTTTGGTGAGATATGCGCGGATTCCAAGGTCATTTCTGCCGGCATCGTAGCCATATGGACCGGCGGAAGAGAGAAGCATCACGGTGGCGGGAGCGAAACGAGGATTGCGCCGTATCTCCTCCGCAACCATAAAACCATCCATTTCCGGCATCATCGCATCCAGAAGGACCAGCGCATACGCCCGCCCGGCGGCTACGGCGGCTTCCATGGCTGTAAGCGCGGCCTTGCCGCTCTCCACGGAGGTAGGCTGCATGCCCCAGTTTAAAAGCAGTTCATCGAGGATACGTCGATTGGTGGCGTTGTCATCGACGATCAGGACCGGCAGTCCACGCAGATCCGTAAACGCGGCATCCCGGCGTGATGGCCGCTCTCCCTGGAGTTGGAAGCGTGCCATAAAGTGAAAGGCGCTTCCCTTCCCGACTTCGCTTTCCACATGGATCGTCCCCCCCATCAGCGCAACCAATTGCGAGGAAATAGCCAGCCCGAGGCCTGTACCTTCAAATCTGCGCGTGGTGGAACTGTCTGCCTGGGTAAATGCCTGGAAGATCAATGCCTGCTTGTCCGCCGGAATGCCAACGCCGGTATCCCGCACCATAAAATGCAGCAAAACATCGCTTTCGGTTGCGGTTTCGACCCGGACATCGACGACAACCTCGCCTTTTTCGGTGAACTTGATCCCGTTGCCCGCAAGATTGACAATGATTTGGCGCAAACGGCCCGGGTCGCCGATGAGTCTGTTGGGGACTTCCGGAGGGATATGGCACACCAGTTCCAGCGATTTCTTGTCGGCACGGATCGCCAGCGTTTTCATCGTGTCTTCGAGGCAATCGCGCAAATCGAAGTTCAGGGAGTCGAGGTCCAGTTTGCCCGCCTCGATTTTGGAGAAGTCCAGGATGTCGTTGAGGATGCGCAGAAGCGCGTCCGCGGAAACCCGCACCATTTCCAGGTATTCCTGCTGTTCCGCCGTAAGCCGGGTATCAAGAGCCAACTCGGTCATTCCAATGATCGCATTCATCGGAGTCCGAATCTCGTGGCTCATATTCGCGAGGAACTCGCTCTTGGCGCGATTGGCCGATTCCGCCGCTTCCTTGGCCAGACGCAGCTCTTCCTGCCCGTGTTTACGCGCCGTGATATCGCGGCTCATCCCCACGGTGCCGATGATCTGACCCCGGATATCACGCAAAGGCACTTTTGTGGCGGAAAACCAGCGCAGAACGCCGTCCGCGCCCTGAAAGGGCTCTTCTTTATTGATGAGCGGCTGGCCGGATTCGATCACGACTCTTTCGTCCGCAAGGTATTGGGAGGCCAGGTCCGGAGGAAAGAAATCAAAATCGTTCTTCCCCACCACTTCCGACATACTCTCACGCCGCATGGCACGGATGAGCGGGGCATTGGTAAGCAGGAACCGGCTCTGGAGGTCTTTGATGAAGATATAGTCGGGCAGATTATCGATCAGCGATTTCAGCAGATTGCGCTCTTCGGCTAGCGCCTCCTCCGCCGCTTCGCGCTCGCGGGCTCTTTGCTGGAGTTCCTCCTGCGCACGCTGGGACGCCTCTTCGGCTTGCTTCCGTTGCGTGACATCCCAGGCGATACAGAGGGCGGCGGAGATGGCGTCGCCTGTGCCGACCGGACTGAGGTTGTAGTCGAAACTGCGCGGCCCGTCCGCCGTCATAAACGTCCAGACCCCGGAGTGCGGTGCGCCGTTACGGAAAACATCGGCGCACTCTCGCACCAGAGCACGCGCTTCGTCCCTCGGCAGCCCTGCGGGCGCGCCCTCATGCACGGCACGGGAATGCACTGCCTTGAGAACACCGGTGGCCACCGGGTTCGCGTAGAGACAAACACCTTCCCGACTGTAAACCGCGACATGCGCGAGGGAACGGTCGAAGAGAGAGCGATATGATTCGACATAATCGGTCAAAATGTACCCACCCGTCCGCATCTCTAAGGCGGGGTAATCACCCCGAGCTCTGAAGCCCACCGCAGTACATTGCGCCACTCCGGAGAAGGGATCAGGCCATTGTGTGTGAGTCGTTGTACGAGCCCATTCATGAAGTGGGATACATACTCGGCGGTCAATGCAAGCTCACGGGCGATCTCGCCGGAGCTGTAACCGTCGCTTGAAAGCGCCAGGATACGTCGTTGGTCCGCGCTGAACGTCGCGCGTATCCGCTCCCTTGCCTGACGCTGGATTCTTTCTTGTTTTTTGAACCGAATTCGAGCCTTTGTTCTCAAATCCCCTCCCGTGCGGTATATGTCTGTAGATTATCGAAAAAACGTGGGATACCTCTATCAATTTCCTGTTGGACGGGTTATCTTCCCTCAGCGTTCCGGTAACCCTGGCGTTTCTCCGTCATGTCCGCCGGCGATGGTTGTCCGACAGACGTCTCCATAAGCGCATTGCCGACAGTGGTCTCCCGGCGTTGCCTCGACGCGGCTTGCCGCTATGGCGTTCGCGGTTCGAATGACGGCCGCCTCTGCGGTCCGCGTGAGCTCCGCGTATTGGTCTCGGTTCAACGGCTTGACCGTCGCGCCGTCATCCAGGGGAATTATCGGCGCAAACTGGCGCAAGTTGATGTGCTCGGCACGCTGAAATCGTCGCCGGCCCGTTTCCGCCATCGAATCGTAACAGCCGACCGCGCCCACCACGCCGAAGAGACGCTCTATCGCAAGGAGGTAGAGCGGCATCTGCAAGCTCAGTCCACGCTGAATATCGCTGAAATCCGGCGGCCTTCCCAGTTTATAGTCCAGAACCAGGGCGCGCTGCCCGGAAAGATCCAGGTCCACGCGATCGATGATACCGCAAATGGAGATCGGCGATCTTCCGTCCGGAGCGGCAATTCGCAACGGGTCCGGTAAAGACGCCCTATCATGCACAGGCTCCATTCCCTCCTTCTCGTCCCGAGTAGGATCCAAACGGTCTTCCTCCTCGACCAGCGCCGCTCCGGCCGCGCCAAATCCGAATGCCAGTTCGAAATACGTGGGCGCCATTCCGAACTGCGGCCCAAACCGCGCTTCACGCTCCGCATAGCGATCGAGGGCGTCCGCGAGCATCCTCTTCGTCATGCGCAGTCGATGCGGACTGACGTCTATCGGCCGCAAGCCAAGCTCCGTATCCAGGGCTTCCCGCAACCCTACCCGCATTCCCTCCATTGCGGTCGCCTCCGTCGCCTCCGTCGCTTCCGCCACAGCCGGCGGAGTCGCCTTCCGCTTCCGATAGTAGCGCCGCAACGCGGCATGCATCAGGGCTCCCTCCAGGCGCGCTCCTCCGTCCTCCTCCTCCGGATGCAGGCGCAACACATGGCGCAGCAGGTACTGAAACGGACACTGCTGATAGGTTTCGAGCTCGGACACGCTGAACACGGTCTTCCGGGAGGCGAAATCGGAACGCACGTCCAGCGCGACAAGCCCTGGTAGCGCGGGCAGGCGACGGGAACCGATTACGGCCTCCAGCATCTGTCGGGTCGCGTCTTCCGCGAGGCAGGCGCGCAGGGACTCGGCGGCCCGACGCATCCGGTGGGAACGCTGCCCTGCCTCGGGCTCGGCTCCAGGGTCGAAAAGATCCGCGCATGCGGACACCAGTGTATCCCGAGGCGAAACGGCCTCTTCCGGGCGTGGAGCGACGTCGGCGAGGGTACGCGATATCGTCGTCAGCTCGTACAAGCGCGGTTCACTTTCCGCTCCCCCCGCCCCCTCCAAAATCCTTCCGCCAAGCGCCGCCCGCACCTCGTCTATATAAAATGACGGCAGTGTATCGGACTCATCGGAAGAACGTGGAAACGAGAGGGTCAGCCGTTGCGTGGGCGCCGTAACGGCAAGATAGAAGAAAAAACGTTCATCGTCGGCGCGGTTACGCTGCTCCTCCAGCTCCAGTCCTGCGGTCTGTTTCAGGGCCACCCGCTCTTCGTCGCGCAGAAAGGGATCCTCCGTCGCGCGTCTTGGGAAGACACGTTCCGTAAGCCCCATCACGGCGCCGACGCGGATCGGACGTTCATGCGCGTCATAGGGCTCGACCACCCGAACATACTCCCCGGCCGCGCTTCCAATCGCCGTGGTCGATTGCCAGGCAGCGAGAAGCTCCGCATGGAATTCCGCGAATGACACCGACCTTCGGCCGGAGATCCGCGACATGCGCGCCACCGCATCGAGAATATCCATAGCCTCTTTGCACGCCGCGCGGTCACGTTCGGCTCGCCCTGGCTCACCCAGATCGATACGCGCCTCCAAACCGAAGAGAGTGATCGCCTCCCGCACCTTCTGCGCCAGATCGACCGGATCGGCGCGCTGCCGCGCGATCTCACTATCGAACCGTGCGATATCTTGTAAGGTTTGCCGAACCGCGCCATCCAGCCTTTCGTCGCCGTCTTCCACCAGCGCCAGCCAATTCTCGCGTCCGCCTCGAATGCCCTTGCGCCGCGCTCGCTTCCGGACATTGTCCGCGCCGATTTTATCCGCATCGGTGTAGCTCGATTTCAAAAAGGCGATCACGTCGTCGCGCTGCCAATCCTCACGTACGATGGCCAGCAGATTCAACAGCGTCTTCACAAGGGGGTTTTCAGACAGGATCTCCGGCCCATCGATGCCCAGCGGGATCTCATAGCGTTCGAATACCGCGGAGAGAATGGGAGTGTAATCGCCCATGGCGCGGAGAACCACGGCAAAATCGCTCCAACGGTATCCGCCGGCATCATGGACGCGGCGAAATTCCCGCGCCACCATTTCCGCTTCGACATACGGGTTGGGAGCATCGAATAGCTGGAGCGCGGAACCGCTTGGAAGCGGTTCCGCGCGGGACGATTGTGGATGCGCCTCATCCGTTCTTCCAAAAAGGCGGGCACTGAGATCGTTAAGGACGGGAGCATGACGGTCGGCGACGCCGGCGAGTCGGACTTCACGCGGCTGGAAGTGGATCCGCAGCTGCTCCAGCGTGCGCTGAGGCGCGGCGAACAGCAGAGAGCGCCCCACATCGTGGCAGAGCGTGATCGCAAGCTCGACGCCGAACACGGTCCCCGGCGCTCCCCGGGCCGCGATCGCCTTCAAAAGCTGAAGCTGAGCGCGGTTAAATCGGTAGAAGCCGTCGACGAGCACCAGATCGGCATTCCAGGGCAGAGGAGTTTGCCTGCTCTCCACATGGTCCACCGCACGGGTGAGAACGTCCTCTTCGTCAAGGATATGATTCTGCGCGAGAAAGTTCTCATAAGCACGAAAGAGGCGGGCGAGTTCCCGTGTTTTCATCGCGACACTGGGGTCTTCCAGCGTGATTGCCGCGCTCGCGCCTCCCTTTTCCAGGGCATCGGGGGTGACGCCCGCCAGCTTCCATTCCCGGATGCGTTCCGCAAGCGACGCCACAAAGCCCGGCGCATCCAGCATGCGGCCCAGGAAATCATCGCGTCGAATATGCAAGGGAACCAGATCGGTGAGCGCGAGCCGCTGAAAAGACCGCCCGATGACTCCGCCGTCCGAAGTATCCCCGCGTGGATCGAGCTCTCTGGGCAGGGTGCGAAACGGGAGAATAGCGCCGCGGACATCGGCTGCGGCCTGTCCCGTTCGTTGGGCGATCCAGTCCGCGAATGTATCCGCCTGCTGAGGCGAGGGGACGATCAAGAGGGAACGTCCCCTATTTCGCGAAAACCGCTCCACGACCCATTCCGATTTGCCGGAACCGGAAGGTCCCAGAACAAGGGTGAGTGGAGAAGGATCCAGCGCGCTTTGAATGGTTTCTTCCAATAAGTCTGATTTCCGGTCGGCGTGGTGGTTCGCCCAAACCATGTTTATTAGCGACATTATAGCCGACAAGCGTCAGCCGGTCAAGACGACTCCACGACACATAAGGCGAGGGACGCTGGCCCGTAAAGCTCCATGCCAGGATTCCACGCCCTCCGTGTCGAATGTAAACGCATCGACGTGAGAGAATGACAGAACACGGCTGTTTGCGACGTTTTCCGGGAGAACGACACTATGTTATGTAAATGGTGTGGGATGGAGAGCACAACGAGCGATCGATGCAGTTGGTGCCGCCTTCCATTGGGCGCCAACGTGGGCACGACATCTTCCCCGGCGCCTGCGGCGAAATCAGGCGAAGCGTTTCCGAAAATCGAAGCAGGCGCCGCCGCTCCCGTGGATGCGCATTCCGACGGGATCCATGCCCCACAGAGCCTACATGAGCCCGCTCCTCCGGTCGCGATCGCCCCTCGACCGGGAAGGCTGTTAGTTCCTATTGGGGATTCTTCCGAGCCTGAGCCCTCCATCGTCCCGATAGAAGCAACGGCCGCGCCTCCTTCGAAACAGACGGTCCGCCCACGTATTCCCGCGCCGGCGCTGCCTATCCGCGCCATGCGCGCGCCGATCGCGTCCCCTGCCCCAGCGCCCATAAGTTCTTCCACGTCCATACCTCACATCCATGAGATGCCTCGCATGATCCATGAGATGGAAAATGAGCCCATCGACTCCCCAAGCGACGCACGCCTGCCGGGTACGTTGGAGATCGTACAGGATGAGGCCCCGGAAGAAGAAAGCGAGGGACTCGCTGGAGGGTTGTCCGCTCCGAGAAACACGTCTCATACGCCGTCCATGGAACAATCCGTCCCCAAGGATGCGGTCGCGTCGAAATACTATACAGGTCAGGTGATCGATCCCAGAACGGGACAGCACCTGGATGGGGCGACCGGGAAACCCATTGCAACTGCTGAAGAAGGCGCACGGAGCGGCTCGGCCCCACTTCCCGCACACGCCATTCTGGAATGGAAGGAAGCGCGCGAGGCGTTCCTCAGCAGTGTCGGAAAGTGCCTGCTTGCCTTTGCGGGGGTGCTTGCGGTCACCGCTACGATCGCTCACTTTCAGCCCGGGGCATATATCCCGCTCGTCTTCATCGCCTGCTTTGTGGGAGGCGTGCTGCTGCCGGTGACGCGGGCGGCTCCGTGGGCCGATGAGGATTCCGACGATATTCTCTGGCTGATTATTTTAACCATCGTCTTCGGTCCCGCCGTCGCATTGCTGGGTTACGTCGTGGCGGGGGCCGTGAAGCAAGACGTCAATCCCGGAGTGTTAGGATGCCTTCTGGTAGGCGCGTTGGCGCGATTCGGCATCGATTGGGCCGCAGGAGGGCCCACGGCGACACAGTTCATGCCCTGGCAGGTAGACCACCTGAACTGGAAGGTAATCGTGCTGAGCTGGTGCCCGCTGGTGGCCATGGCCGGGTGGTATGCGGCCTGCGTATTCCATAAATTGGACGAATAGACCCGTGTTCACACAGGGAAATGCCGGTCTCCGTTCCCGGGAACCGGCGTTCGCCGTAGATTTAAGATGGCGGATGGCCGCCGGTCATAACTCTCCGGGCTTCATCGTTCCGAGTTCACGGCCCTCCGGCGTAACGCGCAGACTTCCAACGCGAAGTATCCGGGCGGCGAAGGGAGAGCGGATGGGCGTCAGCACGCCGACGGTCCGCCGTACAAAATCGATCGTAGCGATCACTCCCATCCCCATCAGCCGCCCGTTTGCGCTTTCCAGACCGACGAGCAGATGTTTCAGACGGGGTGCGACCGTCAGGGTCACGGACCGTGCCTTCAGGGGCTCCAGCGCCACGATGAGATCATGGCTTTGAGGGGACATGGGGTGACTGACCATGATGCCTAGCTGGCTGCCGCTCATCTCAGCGTAGTAGACTCGGGCGCTGGACGCCAGCGCCTGACGAAGGTACTTTAGGTAATGGGCTGCCAGCGGAGCGCCCGAGCCCAGCCAGGAACCGACGATGGCTATGTCGTCGAGCGAGTAGGTGTGCAGCTCAGATCCGGCGAAATAGGCAGCCCATTTCATGAAGCGCCGTTGCGTTCGAAAAGCGGGAGGCTTGATGCCGATCACTTCCGGTATCAAAGGTGCATGGATTCGCCAATGGTTTCGCCTGCGCATCGGGGCGAGAAGCGCCTCCAGTTCATCGCGGCGCTGAAGCGCCACGATATGCGCGGGTGCGAGCAGATCGGCTTCCACCTGATTAAGCCGTCGCGCAGCGGGGCCCTGCACAAACCCACAGCTGTCCACCACCAAAAACCTGGATGCCGCCATATCCGCCAGAATGCGTATCGCGGCGGCGTGTTCCAGCAGATGCCCTGGCGGCGAGGTGGCGCCGACGAAGGCAAGCGCATGGGGCGGCAAATCCGACAGCGCGATCACGGGACCTTCCGGAAAAGCAAGGCCGACACAGGCGGGCGGCCCGATTTCCGATTGTCCGATGTCGCCATCGATCACCGCCGTCTGCCTGCCCGCCTCCACGGCCCGGTTCACCAGCAGTCGAGAAAAGGTGGTCTTCCCCACATCCGTTGCACCCAGCACGAGCGTCGTTCCGCCGTTTGCCACAATCTCATTCAGCGTCTCGTCCCATGCGGCGTAAGCTTCGCTTGCGGTCATGGCGCCTCCAACTCAGAGGGCGCGAGCGCGCTCATCGCGCTCCGTCTTGGGTTTGCTCCACGAGGGACGCCGTGTTGGCGGTCCCGGCGAGCGTAAGTTTCCCGGGCGCGGTCTGGAGCGAGGAAAGCTGGACCGCGAAGGGAATTCCGGTCAGGTCGACCGCACTTTCAAATCTTCGCTTCAAGAACCGCAAAGGCAGGCCGCTGATCGGAATGCCGACCACCGTCATCCGCGTGGGATCGATCTCGATTCGCGCCGGGCCCGCGAGTCGCACCGGCCCGGTCAATCGAAACGGCACTCCGACCCCCAGCGTCATACGTTCCGCCGAGAGCGTAACCATATTTTGATCTGCAAGACGCACATGAATGTCCCGGATCGTCTCGCCAGAGGGAGTCTCTCCCGCAAGAAACTCGTCCATGCTTTTTTCCGTCAGAGTCGCCGTAAATTTCGCCTCCCCGATACTCCGCACTTTGCTGCGCTTCATATCCACGTCGACATCCTTCAGATCCAGATGAAGCTGATCCAGCAAAAGGCCATTTCGAAATGCGATATCCTCGCCGTCGATGGTGACGTCCGACAGCCGGCCCTGAGCCGTTCTCATGGCCGAATTGGTGACGTGAACCGTGTAGAGCCTGGCGGGGCCCAAAACCGTGGGGAGCATGTCACGGACACGGCGCTCCGCCGACCTGTTGACGGCGCGTCCACACCCGTTCAGCGCGGCCAGACAGCACAGGATAGACAGCACGCGCGCATGCCTCGTTCCGCGCGACCAGAAGACCGGACGCTTCCCGCAGGGAGCGAGGACGATATTGCTTAAAATTGTTTCCAACTGAGTTACTCCGTATGTAAATTGCAGAACAAACATGGGCAGGAGTCTGCCCCTTCCCTCTCGAACTTTCCGATGTATGCTTCCCGCGCCAGACCGGATGGCGCTGTGTTGCCAACCGGAATCCGTGTTACGGAGGTGATTATACCGCGCATGAGCCGAGCATCGTCTTCTCAGAACCCGTCCATCGCCGTTCTTTTCTCCGGCCACGGCCGCGGAACAAACCTTCAAAACCTTATGGACGCCTGCGCGTCTGGAGAGATCGAGGGACACATCGCGATCGTCATAGGGACCCGGAGCGATTCGCCCGCTCTGGATCGCGCACGGCATGCAGGGCTGCAGGTCGTCGTGATATCGCCCCGCAAATATGCGGACGATGAAGCGGGCTACGCGCAGGCGCTCTTGCGGACACTGCAACGGCACTCGGTAGATCTTATCTGCCTTGCCGGCTACATGCTTCACCTACCCACGGAGATCGTCGCCACATTTCGCGATCGGGTGATGAACGTCCATCCGGCTTTGCTTCCGCTTTTCGGTGGGCAGGGTATGTTTGGCGAGAACGTTCACAGGGCGGTGCTCGAGAGCGGCGTAAAAGTGTCCGGATGCACCGTCCACTTCGTGGACGAGCAGTACGATACCGGCCCGATCATCGCGCAAACGGCTGTCTCCGTGGAGGAGGAGGATACTCCTTCCACCCTAGCCGCCCGCGTGCTCCAGGCGGAATATCAGACGTATGTTCGGGCGGTCAAATGGTTCTGTGAGGGCAGGCTGCATGTCGAGGGCCATCGAGTCCGCATCCAGAATAAGGGATGAGGGCTGCAGTCGGCAAGAGCCCTTTGTTTGAATTCCAATATCCACGGACCGTCGGCAGGTAACGAATAACAGTCTTGTGCGTATACTCTCTTAAGAGTGACTGAAACCGGGCATTTCCGATGGTCAAAAAAGTCTAAATTTAGGAATGCAGGGTGGGCGGCTGACTGCTCCGTGAACGGTAAAAGCAATCGAAACGACACTCCATGAGGATGAGGGCGCAATCCTGCGCGCCTGGCAGGTGGAAGTCCGGGAAACATTATGGCACCTGGATGATGGCCTTTTTCATCGTCGGGGCGCGGCATATCAATGTGCGTCTCACACCCTGACGTTGGTAAGAAGCGCCTGCACGAGCGCTTTGTTTTACAGGGTTGGTGTCCATGGTAAGCGTTCCGAGGCTCCCGCCTCGCTCCCGCCGCCGGCAGAAGAGCCTACGATCGACTCTTGCGCGTTGGAGTGGGACGCGCTTTCGGCGCCCTGGACCGACATTCGCGCGATGCTGAATATTCTTGCCTCGAAGATTCGTGATTTCGCGGAGGACCGAGGCTTCGGCAACGACTTCGAACAGTGCATTTTCCCTCTTACCACTATCCTCATGGCGTTCGCGGATCGGCGCATGTCCCACATCGAGCACCAGCTCGCCGCCCATCGTGAAGAGGCCGCGGCCACGCAGCACCTGGCGGGCAGATTTCTGGCGAACGCGTCCCATGAGCTGCGCACTCCCCTTACGGCGGTGCTGGGCTTCGCCGAGCTTCTCATGGAGGGAACGTACGGCGAGTTGGCGGAAGAGCAGCGCAATGCCATGATGCACATTGAGAATTCGGCGCAGAACCTGCTCGAAATCATCAATAACCTGCTGGATCTGCTCCACATCCGCTCCGGAAAGCTCACCCTTCAATACCGGCCGGTGGCGATGACGCCCCTCCTGCACAATATCTACGAGATTCTGACTCCGCTCGCAAACCGCAAGAGCGTCAAGTTCAGCCTGGAACTGGCGGATGATCTGGGCATGATCGAAGCCGACGAAAATATCGTGCGCCATATCGTCTATCATCTGCTGTCCAGCGCGCTCCGCGCGACCCCCATGGGCGGGCAAGTTTGCCTTCGGGCCTCACGCGACGGCCAGCGATTTATCATCGTCACACACGACACGGCTCTGCATCTGCCTCCGGAGGCCATCGCGAATATGATGGACCCCTTTCCCATCCTCGAGAATTCGCCGGCAAGAGGCTATGAAGGCTGGGAAGTCGGGCTGCCGCTCGTGCGCCGTTATGTCGACCTGCATGCCGGAACGCTCGACCTGGAGAGCTTTCCGGACAAGGGCACGACCTTTTACATCGGTCTGCCCGTCAGCCGCCCGGATCGATCGCATCCGGAGCGATAGCACTGATTTCTGCGAGGAGAGCGTAAGAGCATGGATCGCAACGCATTCCGCCTGCTTTACGAATACAACGACTGGGCCAACGACCGCCTGATTTCCATGCTTTTCGGTATCTTCGGCGAGGAAGCGGATTTGCGGGCGGAGGGCCCAGCCCCGCGCTCTGTTCAGGAGACGATCGTTCACATCGTCGCGGCGCAAGCAATCTGGAGGGAGCGTTGGGAAGGGAGATCCCCAAAAGCAATGCTCGATCCTACGCAGTACCCGACGCCGCTCGCGATCCGTATGGCTTTCGGCGCGGAACGCGCCCGGTTCTGGGGCTTCTTTGACACGCTGGACACGGAAGAGACGTTGCTTCGCGTCGTCCACTCCACAAACACGCAGGGCGAGCCGCGCGTATTTCCCCTGTGGCAGATGATGCAGCATATCCTGACGCATTCCACATATCATCGGGGCCAGGTGACCGGTCGCCTTATCGACATGGGGCATGAAGCGGGGATCGTGTCCACCGATCTGATCACCTTCTATCCGCAAAACCCGACCGTTTGATGCCTTGAGGCTCTCTTCTTGTGGATGCATCCAACGTTTGCCAGCGCGTCTCGTATTGTATTTCGGGGAACGGTTTATGAGCGAGAACGAGACGATCAACAAAACTGTCGATGTACTGATTGTAGGCGCGGGGCCCAGTGGGTTACATGCCGGCTGCGTGGCCCAGGATCTGGGCCTGAGCCACCTGATCGTCGATAGGCGTGGCCTGGCGCACTCTTTCGTCGAGTACCCACAAAGCCTGAAATTCTTTTCTCCTCCGGAAGAGATGGAGATCGGCGGCGTCCCCTTCCCCATGCGGGGCGGCGACAAGCCGACGCGCGAGGATATTTTGCCGTATTTCCGCGCGGTCGCCCGGTATCGAAAGCTGAATCTCGCCGTATGGGAACGCATTACGGAGATCCACCGGAACGCGGAAGGCTTTGTGGTGCGGACAGTATTGGAGCCGAACGCACATGCCACCCGGACGTACTCGGCACGCAGCCTGATCCTTGCTTCCGGTGTATGGGATGAGCCCGTCCGCCTTGCCTGTCCTGGCCAGGACCGTCCCCATGTGTTCAGCCGCTTCGACGAGCCGACCGAGTTTTTTGGAACCGATGTGCTGGTAGTTGGAGGCGGCAACTCCGCGGCGACGGCCGCAATGATGCTGGCCGAGGCCGGAGCGCGTGTGACGCTTTCCATGCGGCGGAAGCCGGAGCCGTACCAGAGTCATCTGCGCCCCTTCGTGCTGAGAGACCTTGAGTTCGCCATCGAGGAGAAAAGAATTACGCTCCACGCAGGAGTCCGCGTTACGCGAATTGAAGCAGATACTGCCTGGCTGCAGACCGCGGAGTACGATCCTTCCCATCCGTTGGGCGGAAAGACATTTGGAGAGGCGTTCCCGGTCCCCGCCCGATTTGTCTTCGCGCTTCTGGGCCATTACGGAGACATTGCTTTTTTCGAACGGCTTGGTCTTTGTGTCGGACCGGATGGCCGGCCGGCCGCCGATCCGACCACTTACGAAACCAACGTTCCGGGCCTATACGTCACCGGTTCGCTCGCGGGCCAGAAGATCGACGTGATTGTTTCCGGACGTGTGCAGACTGCGGAAGTAGTGCGGCGCATTGCGGAGCGGCTGGCCAGGCGTAAGGCGAGCAGTCACTGAGTTGGTAGGCGGAAAACGGTTGCCGCTTTGAATGGCCTTGACGCAAGGGGGAGGTACGATGATGTTCCATGCACTTTATCCACCGTTTGTGACTGGCCGTGGAGCTTTGGGCCTGCTGGCGCTTCGGCTCGTCACCGGCATGGCCTTTATCCTGCACGGGCTGCCCAAGATACAGCAGCCGTTTACCTGGATGGGGCCGGGAGCTCCCGTGCCCATCGGCCTTCAGGCGCTGGCCGCGCTGGCCGAATTCGGCGGCGGCATCGCGATTGTGCTTGGCATTCTGACTCCCATCGCGGCGCTCGGCATCCTGTGCAATATGTGCGTGGCGCTGTTGATGGTCCACTTTCCGCATCACGACCCTTTTGTCGCCGCCAAATCCGGCGAGCCCTCCTTTGAGCCCGCCCTCAGCTATCTGGCCATCATGATCACGCTGCTCACGCTCGGCCCGGGCTCCCTTTCCCTGGATGCGGCGCTGTTTCGGCGCAAGCGTGGGGCTCTTGCCCACGACGCCAGCCTGCCCTAGCTAACTTTCTCTGAGTAAAAATGCGCACCCGAAAAATGAAAAGTCCCTTCTCTCCCGGGGCGCGGGAAAGAAGGAACAGGTGGGAAGCGGGGAGTGTCTACTCTTGGATGCGCGTGCAAGAAGTAAAAATACCTCCCGCTCGAAAATCTATCGGCCGGGCTGCGACGCGGTGCGCAGATACGGCTTGATTTCCTTGTAGTCCGGGAAAAGGGTTTTTGCCTCGTCGTTGGAGACCGCCGCGGTAATGATGATGTCGTCGCCCTGTTTCCAGTCCGCCGGAGTCGCCACCTTGTGCTTGGCAGTCAGCTGCAGGGAGTCGATGACGCGCAGGATTTCCTGGAAATTGCGTCCCGTGCTGGCGGGATACGTGAGGGAAAGCTTGACCTTCTTGTCCGGGCCGATGATAAAAACCGAACGGACGGTGAAGGTGTTGTCCGCATTGGGATGGATCATGTCATAGAGTGTCGCGACCTTGCGGTCGGGGTCGGCCACCAGCGGGAAGTTGAGCGCGGCGCCCTGAGTCTCCTCGATATCCTTCGACCAGCCTTTATGATCCTCCAGCGGATCCACGCTGAGCCCGATGGCCTTGACATTGCGCTTATCGAACTCTGGTTTGAGTTTCGCGACCGCTCCGAGTTCCGTGGTGCATACGGGAGTATAATCCCTGGGATGCGAAAAGAAAACGACCCAGCTATTTCCCGCCCACTCATGAAAGTGAATCGGGCCTTCGGTCGAATCCTGTGTGAAATCGGGTGCGGTATCTCCAAGCTGAACGGACATAACAATCCTCCTGAAAGTATAATTGTTTACCTAATCTATCAACATAATTTAGTTGAGTATGGCACAACCTTTTCCTGGATGTCAATAGTGCCATGAGCCCTATGCTCCTCTCGCAGTTTGTCGGAGAGCACTGCCTGACGGCATCTTTCCAACGATCCGTTGATCTTTTCGCTCGGTTGCGGCTGCCACCTTAGGTCCAGGAGTCGGAGGAGCGGGCGTTTGCCACGGGGTTTCCTGCCCGTACGCTCCTCTTTGTCTGCGCGTTCTTTGCGCTTGGCTTTGTAGTCGGCAAGTTCTACGCTATGGCGCTGTTGGGCCTCCCCCATTTCCCTGTTTTCCCCTTCGACCGTGCCCCAATCGCGACAGAGTGCTTACCGACGGAGTGTCAAATCCAGCTTTTTTACCACATAAGGGTGGTGTTCCAGGGTATTCAGGCCGATCAGATCGCCGGTGGACCTATCGTAGTGGAAGTCGAACTGAAACGTCGGTCCGACCGTGGAGAGGATGGTTTCCGAAGCGCCTGAAGAGCGCCCCACCCGCAGGACCACACCGGTGATCCGATCGCGGTCGATCTCCTGTCCGGACTGAAGGCGGGCGAGCGTCTGGGGCGCGATCCAGAGCGCGCCTGTCTGCGCGCCGCCTTCCACCACCTGGGTTTGCGTAGAGAGTCCTCCTGCTTGAAAGTTCGCGGTAAAGAGCGCCCAGTGGCTGCTGTGTGATTGCAGCGTGAGGGTCTCTGTGACCCGCTGATGGATCGGCATGCTCCCAGGGACCGGCGATCCGGTGGTCGCGACGCCCTGGTAGTGCAGGGTGCCCGCATGCGCCGTCCAGCCCGAAACGTCGCCGGCCATCCAGGGAAGCTTCAACATCCGCTGTTCGGTCAGCGTGCTCTGGTACAGCATGATATTGGACGTGTTTTCGTGCTCATCGGGAGCGAGCACCGGCCCGTTTGTGCGCTTACCAGCGCTGGCGAAGTGGAGCAGAATTCCGGTGGAGCGATCATAGATAACCAGCATCGTCCCGCCGATGCTGTCCTGGTGGATCCAGACCCCTTCGCGTGTGGCGCTGCCGATACGGTAGGGCGCGCGATAGACTTGATATCCGGCGTGCATCCCATCCGGCAGCCGCTTGAGCAGCGCGGGATCGACCCAGAGATCGCCTCCTGTGCCGGGCGGCGCCAGCATCCCCTGACTGGAAAGGAGCGTGAGGGGCTCCTGAAGATTGACCATATAGCTGGACTGCTGGATCGCCACCTGCCGGTTATCCAGGGCGACGACATCGTACTGGATGGGGCCGTATCCGCCGATGCCCTCCTTCTCGTCACCGCTCCAGTGGTTTCCCTGGGCGTCCACCAGCCCTCCATTCTTGTCCGGCTTCCAGTCCCGCCCCTGACCTCGTGCGGACGCTACCGCTGTAAAGTAGGTAAGGCGCAGCCCGGGTTTGACCCAGTCGGGCGGCGCCGCGTGCGCCGCGCCGGGGAGCAGTACGTTGATCGGCGTGGATGCGGCGGTCTGCGCGCCGCAGGGTGGCAGGCACACGATCAGGAGCAGCGCGCCGGCAAGGCAGGCAAGCCGCATCGGTGCGGACGAGATCACAGCGCTCATCGTTGTTTCTCCTTGACATTCGTGGTGCTTGTGCCGGGGAAGACGGTGGCGATAGAGATGGGCCGGTGGCCGGTCTGAACGATCGGCGCGATTAGCGGGGTGAGCGTGCCGTCGGCGTTGCGGCGGTACTGAGCGACGCTGGTGTCCTGATTGGCGACATAGAGGAACATCCCGGAAGGATCGATGCTGATGCTGGTGGTGACCGCGCCCGCGAGCACGGAGCCGGCGCCCAGGGGGGTCAGCGAGCCATCCGCTCCCACGCTTTCTTCGAGCAGGCGCGGAGTCGCGGTAGGCAGATAGGCGAACTGCCCCGTGGTGTCAAAGACTGGCTGGAAGGCGAGCACTGCGGAAAAGAGGAAATTGGAATTGGTGTCCGTCAGGGCAATCTTTACAGGCGTGGTCTTGACCAGGGTAAGCGCGCCGCCCGCGCCGATCTGGAACTGGCTCAGCGCCATCCCGCTGTTCCCATCACTGTCCGGAGGGGTCGCTACCGCCGCATAGAGGAACCTGCCTTTCGTATCCTCCGCGAGGCCCGCGACCCTGGTTGCTCCGGCAAGGGTGGTGTCTGGTCCCGCACGGCGGGTAAATGTGCCGTCTGCGGCAATCTGGAAAACGGCGAGCGAGGCGACGCCCGCACTGGTCTGTGTGCCGGCAAAGGCAAACCTTCCCAGGGGATCGAGAGCAAATGCCTGGAGCGGCGTCGTCAGCGCGCCGGCCGCCCTGGGTGTTCCCAGCGTCCCACTCGCGGAGATAGGAACGGCAAGGATCTGAGATGCGGCAGCCGCATAGAGGAAGCGACCCTGAGGGTCCAGCGCCGTCTGGACCGGGCGGGGGAAGTTCGTGCCGTTAAGCGAAGCCGTCGGAACGAGCAGAACACCCAGCGAGACGGTAGCAGGGGCGAGCGGCGCCAGAGCGCCGCTGGAACTGATCTGAAACTGCGATGCCGTGGCCGCTCCGGTGGAGGGGGATTGGGCGATCACATAGACGAACCGGGCATTGGGCGTCACCAGCACCTGCGCGGCGTTGGCGGTCACCGGCACGGTGGCGGGGCTGAGCGGCGCAAGGCTTCCATCAGTCCCGATTTTGAACTGGGAGACCGTATTGTCGTCTGCGTTGGCCACATAGGCGAACTCCGCGCGGGTGAGCGGCGTGCCGGTAGTCCCGGTCGTGGTTCCTGTGGACGTGCTGGAATTTCCGCTTCCTCCACATCCGGAAAGCAGCACGAGGGTCAGCGCCGTCAGGGCGGCAGCCGTCGTGGACCTCCCTGGGAAGTCGGGGTTTTGAATGATCCGTTTCATGAAAAAGGCTCCTTTCCGCTACGGCAGCGGCCGTCGCACGATGACAAAAGCGTGGGCGCTAAGGGCGGCCTGTACGGCCCGCCGCCGCAGGGTGGACCGGGTGGAAATCACGCCGACCGGCACGTTCCCGGTCTGGACCGTGGGCATCGGCAAGGTAGAGAGCGTTCCATTGCTGCCGATGAGAAAACCCACCAGAGAGTTGGACGTCGGACCTGGCACATAGATAAACTGGCCCGAGGGATCGTAGGCCAGCGAGAGGAACTCGGTGAGGCCCAACTGGAGCGCGGAAGGAGTGAGCGGGGTCAGCCTGCCATCTGTTCCAATGCGGTCCTGCAGAAGCACCACGCCGCTGGTTCCGCCCGCGATAGTGTAGACAAAGCGGGAGCCGGGATCGATCGTGGGGAGAGATGTGGCGCCGGGAGTATTGGTGCTGCTTGCCAGGTCCAGCACGGAGAGCGTGCCGTTGGCATTTACCTGATACTGCGCGGGCGTCGTGCTGCCGTCAAAACCGAGATACGCGAACTTTCCGTTGGGCGTCAGAGCCAGAAAGCCGGGTCCGGCCGGCGTCTGCACGGTGGCGGGGCTGAGCGGCGTCAGGGATCCGTCCGACCCGATCTGGAACTGGGATACGGTATCGCCCCCGGTATAGAGAACGGAGAGTTGAGGATGGGCCACCACGAACGACGATGTAGTCACGTTCGGGATGGTGCGGCCGGACTGCAGTGCGCCGCTGCTGCTGACCGTAAAGACGTGCAGCGTATTGTCGGAGGAGTTGACGGCATAGAGAAAGCGGCCGGAGGCATCCTCGGTAAGCGAAGAGAGGCCTCCGTTCGAAGGGGCGGTGCTTGCCACCGATACGGTGGCGGGGCTGAGCGGCGTCAGCGTTCCGTCGCCGCCGATCCGATATTGAGAGAGCGTGCTATCCGTGAGGTTGGACGCGTAGAGGAACTGGCCTTTCGGGTCGGTGGCGAGGACGGTAGGGCCGATTCCCGCGGCGACGGTGGCCGGCGTCAAGGGGATCAACGCGCCGCCGACCGCGACACAATACTGAGAGATACTATTGCTCCGCCCGTTGGCCGCATAGACGAACTCGGCGGGCGACAGCGGCGTGAGAGTGACGCCGGTAGTGGTGGTAGTCCCGGATGTTCCTCCGCCTCCGCAGCCGGCGATCAGGACGGCCGTCAGAGCGAGCAGGGCGCACATGCCGGCACACATAATTCGGTTCATACACACGCTCCTTTCTCGACCTCCACATGGAGGGGATGGAACGAGTATACAAACCTATCATTACCTGTCCATTAATCGGCTCGGAGACGTGCAGGGAAAGACGCTTCCGGCACCGAAATGGGGACCGAATTATGAATGGTTTGGTCCAGCCCGAGAAAGAACCCATGCTGACACAACCGTGGCGCGTCGAGATGCTTGGCGATTTCCGCGCATACCGGGAAACTCAGCGGATCACGCACTTTAAATCCCATCATGCGGCGATGCTGCTCGCGTACCTCGCCCTCTATCCTGCCCATCCCCATTCCCGCGACCATCTGGTGACGCTGTTCTGGCCCGACGACGCACGCGATGCCGCCCGCAACCGTTTCCGTGTCACCCTCAACTCCCTGCGCCGGCAACTGGAGCCGCCCGAGCTGCCGTCCGGAGGAGTCCTCCAGGCGGATCGGCTGACGGTCTGTCTGCGTGCCGGGGCGGTGACCACGGATGTAGGGGAGTTCGAGGAGACGCTGGACAAGGCGCTGCGCATGGAGGAGGGGCCGTCACAAAGCGCGGTGCTGAAGCAGGCTGTGGCGGCCTACCATGGGGAACTGCTGCCGGGTTTCCTGGACGACTGGTTGGTGGGGGAGCGCACTCGCCTGGCGGAGCGGCATCAGCAGGCGCTGCATCGCCTGGTGCGGGGACTGGTGGCGTCACAAGACCTTCCGAGTGCCCTGACGTATGCGCTGCAGGCCGTGCGGGCGGATACCTTGCGGGAAGAGGCATATCGGGATGTGATGCGGCTCTATGCAGTGCTGGGGCAGCCTTCCGCCGCGCTGCACTGGTATGGGGAGCTGGAGCGCCTGCTGGCCGAGCATCTGGAGGCGCGCCCCGCGCCCTCAACCCGGAAACTGGCGGCGGAGATCGAGGAGAAGCTGGGCCACGGCGTGGCGGCGGCTCCGAAGGAGCGCCTTGCGCCCGCGCCGCCTTCGAGTCCCGCCGCGATACCGATTCCAGGCCGGCCCCTGGAGGCGGTTTCTCTTCCCCTTCCTCTTACCCGTTTTTTCGGACGCGAGCAGGAGATCGCCGGGCTCCTGGCCCGGCTGAACGGCGATTCGGATGCCGCTTCTGCGCGTCTGCTGACTCTGATCGGGCTGGGCGGCGCGGGAAAGACCCGTCTGGCCATCGAGACGGCCCGGCGGTGGCCGGCGGGCCCTGAGGGAAAAGTGCGATTCGTTCCTCTTGCGGAGCTTACGGATTTCCGTGAGATCCCCGCCGCGATCGCCGCGAGCCTGCGGCTGCCGCTGTCGCCCGGCCGAGATGTCTTTTCCCAGGTCTGCGCGGCGCTCGCCGCCTGCCGTACGCTGCTGGTGCTGGACAATCTGGAGCATCTGGCGGACGCGGCCGCGCCGCTGGTCGCCTCTTTGCTGGAGCATGCGCCCGACCTGACCTGCCTGGTCACATCCCGGCGCAGCCTCGGCATCGAGGGGGAGACGGAGTGGACCGTCACGCCCCTGCCTTTGCCGGAGACCCTGTCTGACGACACCCTGTCTCCACTGCTGGCCTGCCCCAGCGTGCAGCTCTTCGTGGATCGGGCGCAGGCGGTGCTGCCGCATTTCCAGGTGACCGCCCGCAACGCAGCGGAGGTCTCGGCATTGTGCCGGGAACTGGAGGGGATTCCTCTGGCGCTGGAGCTGGCTGCGGCCCGGGCGCGCGTGCTGACGCCCGGCCAGATGCGGGCCCATCTGGCGCAGCGGTTCGAGTTGCTGGTCAATCGCCGGGCCGGCAAGGATGTCCGGCACCGCTCGCTCCATGCCACCATCGAATGGAGCGTCCAGCTGCTGCCGCCCTATCTGCGCCGTATCTTCTTTCCTTTGAGCGTCTTCCACGGCGGCTGGAGTCTGGAAGCGGCGGAGGCGGTGCTGGGGGAAAGCGCAGGGAAAGCAGCGGAAGAGTTCGATGCGGGAGCGGCACAGGGAGACGGCGAACCCGCCGCGTGGGGAACCTCTTCCCTACTGGAAGAGTTGGAGCAGCTACGGATCGATTCGCTGGTGGTGACCGAGGAGACCGCCGGAGAGATGCGCTTCCGGATGCTGGAGACTCTGCGAGAGTTTGCGGCCTCGCAGTTGGCTCCGGAAACGCGGGAGCGGCTGGCGGTACGCCATGCCGCCTACTTCGCCGCACTGGCGGAAGAGGCGCGCGGCGGTTTGAAAGGTCCGGAGCAGGCCCGCTGGCTGGAACGGCTGGAGCAGGAGCGCCCGAACCTGCGGGCGGCGTATGACGCCGCCCGACGCGGCGCCAGCCGGAGGGCAGCCGAAATGGGGCTGACGATTACCAGGGCCCTCTGGCGGTTCTGGGTGGCGCGTGGCCCTCTGGCGGAAGGAAGGGAGCGTGCGGCGCTGGCGCTGGCCCATCCGAATGCTCAGGAGGCCACGATGCTGCGGGCCGGCGCTCTGGGCGCGGCAGGCGCGATGGCGGCGGCTCTGGACGACTATGCCGCCGCGCAGACGCTCTACTCCGAGCAGAAAGCGGTGAGCGAGAAGATCGGTTTCACGTCGGGGTGCGCGCTTGCACTGGACAACCTGGGCTGCCTG
>JBBRKX010000003.1:0-32800 GCA_038231675.1 Chthonomonadales bacterium
AGGCTCGCCGCCTGGGCGCCGACCTCGCCGCCCGCGACCGGCGCGTCGACGTAGCCGCAGCCCTTCTCGGCGATCTTGGCGGCGAATTCCTTGGTCTCGATCGGCGAGATCGAGCTCATGTCGACGACAATCTTGCCCGCCGACAGGCCCGCCACGATGCCGTCGGGGCTGAACAGCACGTCGGCCACGTCGGGGGTGTCGGGCACCATGACGATGATGACTTCCGACTGCTCGGCGATCGATTTGAGGGTGTCGCAGATTGTGGCGCCGGCTTCCTTGACCGGGGCGGGCAGGGTGCGCTTGCCGTAGACGTAAAGCTGATGCCCGCCCTTGATCAGGTTGAGCGCCATCGGATGACCCATGATCCCCAGACCGACAAAACCGACATTCATAGACTTTCTCCGCTGCGTTCACTGACGTTGCCGGCACAGTGCTACAGGTCGCGGCGGCTGCTCAAGCGGCGATCGCATGGCTGACCCCGCGCGGTTGCGTGGATCGATGCGCTATTCGCGTCTAACGCCCCAGCGGCCCCGCATTATCTAATGTAAGCTTCGCGCGCCTTCACTCGAGGAGTGCCCGGTGGCTTACCTGCTTCGCGCCTTGTCGCTGGTTCTCGTCCTTGTCCTCGTCCCCTGGGTTTCGCCCACCGCCGCCGCCGAATACGAGTCGAAAGAGCTGGCCGACGCCGGGACTCAATACCGGCAGGACCTGCTCGACCGGGTCGACGCAAAAAAGCGCCAGCCGGCGCTGATCCCCCGGCTGCGCAAGGATGCCGACGCCGAATACAAAGCGAAACGGTACTCGCAGGCGATCGACGATTTGGAAAAGGCGATCTCCCACGGCGCCGATGACGGGCTGGTGTGGCTGCGTCTCGCCCAGGCGCAGATCGCCGCCGGCAATTCCGACCATGTGCTGCCGAGCGCGTACAACGCCTACCGCAAATCGGCCGACCCGGTGGAGCGCGGCAATGCGCTGTTCATCATCGCCCGCGACCTCGACCGCCACGACAAGTTCAAGGAGGCGCTGGCGGTGTTCGAGGCGGGGCTCGGCTTCACCAAATCGGATTCCGTCCTCGAGCGGGTCGCGCAGCTGAAGGTGCTGGTGGCGTTCCGCGTCACCAAGGTCGACATCGAGGCGGAGGCCGACGCGGCGCGCGCCTGCCTGCGCTTCAACGAGCCGGTGCAAGCCAAGGGCAACATCTCCTACGGCGCCTATGTCCGCACCACGCCAAAGCTCGACGGCATCGTCACCGCGCGCGGTGACACGATGTGCCTCGACGGGCTGAAGCATGGCGAGACCTACCAGATCGAGCTCCTGGCCGGGTTTCCCTCGGCGACCGGCGAGAAGACGCTGGGCGATTTCCGCACCAACGCGATCATCCCCGACCGCAAGGCGTCGATCAGCTTTGCCGGCACCGGCTATGTGCTGCCGCGCGAGGGCAGCGCGGGGCTGCCGGTGACGACGGTCAACCTCAGCCGGGTCAAGGTGCGCATCCTCAAGGTCAACGAGCGCAATCTGGTGCCGAGCATCGACGCCGAGAAGCTGACGATGAGCTTCGGCTCCGACGATGTCGACGAGGTCGCCAACCGCACCGGCAGCCTGGTGTGGCAGGGCGACATGGCGATCACCGGCGAGCGCAACCGTCCGGTGTCGACCGCGATCCCGTTGAAGGACGTGCTCAAGGACAAGGGGCCGGGGGTCTACCTCGCGGTGGTCGAGCGCACCGACGTCAAGGAAGGCGAGGACACCGGCTCGGCGACCAATTGGGTGCTGGTCTCCAATCTCGGCCTCACCGCGTATACCGGCGCGGACGGGATGGCGGTGGCGGTGCGCTCGCTGGCCGACGCCAAGCCGGTCGCGGGGGTGGCGCTGCGGCTCTACGCGCACAACAACGCCGAGCTGGGTTCGGCGACGACCGACGCGCAGGGGATCGCCCGCTTTGCCGGGGGCCTCTTACGCGGCAAGGGCGGCGATGAGCCGTTCGCGGTGATGGCCTATGGCGAGGGCGGGGACTTCAACTTCCTCGAGGTCGGCCGCGGCGCGTTCGACCTCAGCGACCGCGGGGTCAGCGGCCGCACCGCGCCGGGCCCGGTCGACGCCTATCTCTACACCGACCGCGGCATCTATCGCCCCGGCGAGAGCGTGCACCTGATGGCGCTGGTGCGCGACGCCAAGGCCGACGCGCTAGCGAACGTGCCGCTGACCTTGCGGCTGCTGCGCCCCGACGGGGTCGCGGTCGACACCAAGCAGCTGACCGGCGGCGATCTCGGCGCGTTCTATCAGCGCTATGCGCTGGCGCGCGACGCGCGGATGGGCACCTGGTCGGTCGAGCTCAAGGTCGATCCCAAGGGCGCGCCGATCGGTACGGTCGAGTTCCGGGTCGAAGATTTCGTGCCGCCGACGCTCAAGGTCGAGCTGACCGCCGGCGACGGGCCGATCCGCCCGAACGAGCCCTACCCGGTGGCGATTGCCGGCCAGTATTACTACGGCGCGCCGGGCGCCGGGCTGACGGTCGAGGCCAATGCGACGATCGCCTTCGACCCCAACCCGTTTCCCGGCGAGGCCGATTTCCATTTCGGCCTCCTCGACGAAAAATACGCCGGCGACCGCAAGGATCTCGACGTGGCGGCGACCGACGCAAACGGCAAGTCGAGCCTGGAGATAAACCTCACCGACCTTCCCGACCTGACCAAGCCCGTCGCGGCGACGGTCGAGGTCAGCGTGTTCGAGCCGAGCGGCCGGGCGATCGTCGGCAGCCTGACCCGGCCGATCCGGGTGCGTCCGGTCACCATCGGCCTGCGCTCGTCGTCGGGGGACGACGCGGTGCCGGAAGGCGAGGCGGCGAAGCTCGACGTCATCGCGCTCGACGGCGCCGGCAAGCGCGTCGCGGCGGCCGGGTTGCGTTGGGAGTTGCTGCGCGAGACCTGGCAGTACGATTGGTACTCGCAGAACGGCATGTGGCGGCACCGCACGCAGATCCGCGACGTGCCGATCGACAGCGGCGCGGTCGACATCGCCACTGGCGGCGCGGCGAGCCTGTCACGCGACCTGCCCGAAGGCCGCTATCGCTGGGAGCTGGTGGACAGCGCAAGCGGCGCGCAATCGAGCCTGCGCTTTCATGTCGGCTGGAATGTCGAGGCGAGCCTGCCGGATGTGCCCGACAAGATGTCGGCGACCCTCGACAAGGCCGGCTACCAGCCCGGCGAGACCGCGAAGCTGTTCGTCAAGGCGCCGTTCGCCGGCGAGGGCGAGCTGGCGATTGCCGCCGACAGCGTGATCTCACTGCGCGCGTTCACTTTGCCCGAAGGCGGCGCGACGCTGGAAATCCCGGTGGACGCCAATTGGGGCAGCGGCGTCTATGCGCTGGTGACGGCCTACCGTCCGCCGGCGCCGCCCGCTGCAGCATCGAGCGGCGGCATGTCGGCGCGCGGTCCTGGCCGCGCGGTCGGGGTCGCCTGGCTCGGGGTCGATCCGGCGCCGCGCAGCCTGGCGGTGACCTTGTCCGCGCCCGATGTGGTGCGGCCGCGCGCCCCGGCCGAGGTGCCGATCAAGGTCGCCGGCCTGGCGCAAGGCGAGGAGGCCTACGTGACCGTCGCCGCGGTCGATGAGGCGGTGCTGAAGCTTACCGAATTCGCCAGCCCCGACCCCGGCAAATATTTCTACGGCAAGCGCAAATTGGGGGTCGAATTGCGCGACCTTTACGGCCGGCTGATTGACCCGCACGCCAATACGGTCGGCGTACTGCGCAGCGGCGGCGACCAGTTCGCCAAGCGCTCGGTCGCGGGACTGCCCGACAAGAGCAACCTCGTGGTCGCGCTGTTCTCGGGCATCGTCAAGCTCGACGCCGACGGCGCCGCGACCGTCAAGTTCGACATGCCCGACTTCAACGGCCAGGTGCGGCTGATGGCGGTGGCGTGGGCGGGCCACAAGCTCGGCGCGGCGAGCGCGCAGATGACCGTGCGCGATCCGGTGGTGACCCAGGTGGCGCTGCCGCGCTTCCTGGCGCCCGGCGACAACGCGCGGCTCGCGGTGACGATCAACAACCTCGAAGGTCCCGCCGGCGACTACACCCTGAAGATGACGGCGACCGGGGCGGGGAGCTTCGCGACGCCGGTCGAGCGTGTCGTGCCGCTCAAGCCGGGCGCCAATTTCAGCGACGGCTTCACGGTGACGACGTCGACGGTCGGCAATGTGGCGATCCATCTCGACCTGGCGGGGCCGGACAATCTGCGTATCGCCCGCAACTTCACCATCGGGGTGCGCCCGGCGCAGTCCTATCAGCTGCGCCGCTTTGTCGGCCAGATGCAGCCGGGGCAGAGCGTCACCCTCGACGATGTCAGCGCCGACGAGTACCTGCCCGGCACCGCCGAGGCGATGCTGACCGTCAGCCCCCGTCCCGAATGGGATGTGCCGGGCCTGCTGCGGGCGCTCAGCCGCTACGCCTATGGCTGCCTGGAGCAGACCACCAGCCGCGCGCTGCCGCTGCTCTATGTCGACGAGGTCGCCTCGCTATGGCAGGCCGAGCCCGGCTTCACCCCGGCAAAGTCGGTCGACGACGCGATCGGCCGCATCTCCGGGATGCAGAAATCGGATGGCAGCTTTGGCGTGTGGAACGACAGCGACGACACCGTGCCGTGGCTCGACGCCTATGCCGCCGACTTCCTGATGCGGGCGAAGGAGCACGGCAAGACCGTGCCAGATTTCGTGCTCAAGGGTGTGCTCGGCTGGCTGCGCGACTATGTCCGCCAGACCCACAAGGACGACAAGGATCTGCCGGCGCTCGCCTACGCGCACTATGTGCTGGCGCGGGCCAAGGCCGACGACCTCGGCGCGCTGCGGTACTTCAACGACACGCAGATGACCGCGCTGCCGAGCCAGCTCGCCAAGGCGCAACTCGGTGCTGCGCTGGCCGCCTATGGCGACACCGCCCGCGCGTCTGCCGCCTATGCCGCGGCGCTGACCCCGCCGCCGAAGCGCTCGGGTGCGCTGCGCTATGTCGATTACGGCAGCGACCTGCGCGACAGCGCCGCAGCGCTGGCCTTCGCCTCGGCCGATCCGGGCAGCCAGGCGCGGCTGACCCAGATCATGGACCGCATCGCCGAGCTGTTCGCCAAGGCCAACCGCACCAGCACCCAGGAACAGGCGTGGCTGCTGCTGGCGGCGGAAGCCGCGGCGAAGCTGACCGGCAACAGCATGACCGTCGCGACCGGCAGCGATGCGCCGCAAACCTTGGCAAAGCCGCTGTATTTGCGGCGTTCGCTTGGGGCCGGCGCGGCGGCGGTGACGGTCGCCAATCGCGGCACGGCGCCGGCGTGGCGCACGGTCTCGGTCACCGGCGTGGTCAAGGCCGAGCTGCCGGCCGAGAGCAACGGCTACCAGGTGACACGCGGCGTGTTCCACGCGGACGGCACCGTGGCCGACCTGACCAAGGTGCGGCAGACCGACCTGCTTGTGGTCGTGCTCAAGGGCTTCCGCAAGAATGCGGCCCAGCCGGCGCGGTCGCTCGTGGTGGATTTGCTCCCGGCGGGGTTCGAGATCCAGACCCCGACCGCGGTATCCGGCGACGACTCGAAAACCTATGCCTGGGTCAAGGGGATTTCGAGCACCGCCTACACCGAGGCGCGCGACGACCGCTACATCGCCGCGCTCGACCTGCCGTCGGGCACCTCGGAGTTCACCCTCGCTTATGTCGTGCGCGCGGTGACTCCGGGAGAATTCAAATACCCGGCGCTGGCGGTCGAGGACATGTACGACCCCGAGACCGCCGGCCGCACCGCGATGGGCAAGCTCACGGTGCAGCCGCGGTAGGGGACTCTTTACGTGACGCGGGAAGCCCCCACCCCAACCCTCCCCCGCTTGCGGGGGAGAGAGCTCTGGGGAGCGCGGTTCGTCGTCCGGCGTTTCTGGAAAAGGCTCAAGAGGGGTGAGCGACAGAATGCTCTCCCTCCCCCGCAAGCGGGGGAGGGTCTGGGTGGGGGCTGGCGGCGCTGGTCAATTGTTGCCGCGGTAGGATCGCTCAGCCTTGCAGGCGGATATTTCTTTCTCCATCCGCCGGCGCTCGACCGCGGCGAGCGCTCGTCGCTGCTGGTGCTGGCGCGCGACGGGTCGATCCTGCGCGGGTTCCTTTCCGCCGACGGTAAGTGGCGGTTGCCCACGGCGGCGAACGAGGTCGATCCGCTCTATCGGCGAATGCTGATCGCCACCGAAGATCGCCGTTTCGAGCACCATCTGGGAGTCGACCCGCTCGCCGCGGCGCGGGCGGCGGCACAGCTGGCGGTTCACGGCCATGTCGTCTCCGGCGCGTCGACCCTGACGATGCAGGCGGTGCGCCTATTGGAGCGCCGGCCGCGCACCCTGCTGGCGAAGCTGATCGAGAGCGGGGAGGCGGTGGCGCTGGAACGGCGTCTCGGCAAGGATTCGATCCTCGGCCTCTATCTGACCCTGGCGCCGTTCGGCGGCAATCTCGAAGGGGTGCGCGCCGCCAGCCTCGCCTATTTCGGCAAGGAGCCGGCGCACCTGACCGCAGCCGAGGCCGCGCTGCTGGTCGCCATCCCGCGCTCGCCCGAGCGGCTGCGGCCCGACCGCCATCCCGAAGCCGCGCAACTCGCCCGCGATGCGGTGCTGCGCCGGATGGGGGAGGCGGGGGTTATTTCCGGCGAGACCCTGGCCGAGGCCGCAGCCGAGCCGGTGCCGGCCCTGCGCGCCGCGCTGCCGTTCCACGCGCCGCATCTGGCGCGATCGCTGCGCGACAGCGACCCGCGTCAGACCGTCGTCCGCACCACCATCGCGCCATTATTGCAGCGCCAGGTCGAGGCGCTGCTGCGGCGCGAGGCGGCTTCGCTCGAGCCGCAGGCGACCTTGGCCGCCCTCGTCGTCGACAACCGCGAGCGGCAGGTCGTCGCCTATGTCGGCAACGCCGATTTCGGCTCCGTGGCTCGGCGCGGCGCGATCGACGTGACCCGCGCGGTGCGCTCGCCCGGATCGGCGCTGAAACCGTTCATCTATGCGATGGCCTTCGACCGGCTGATCGTCCATCCCGAGACGATCCTCAACGATCAGCCGCGTCATTTCGGCGATTACGCGCCGGTCGATTTCGACGGCAACTTCCGCGGCGAGGTCACCGCGCGCGAAGCGCTGCAGCATTCGCTCAACGTGCCGGCGGTCGCGGTGCTGGAACGACTCGGGCCGAGCCGGTTTACCGCCGCGCTGGCTGCCGCCGGCATCCGTTTGCGGCTGCCGCAGCCGACCAGCGAACCGGGTCTGGCGATCGCGCTCGGCGGCGACGGCATCAGCCTGCAAGACCTGACCGCGCTTTATGTCGCGCTGTCGCATGACGGGACGGTGGCGCCGCTGCAGACCCGGCTCGACGGGCCTCCCGGCCGCGCCACGACGATTTTCGGGCCGGCGGCGGCGTGGTACGTCAACGACATCCTTCGCGCCGCGCCGCCGCCGCCGGGGGTTCTGCCGGCCGAGGTGCGCCGCGCCCGTCAGCTCGCGTTCAAGACCGGCACCTCCTACGGTTTCCGCGACGCTTGGGCCGTCGGCTATGATGCCGAGGTCACGATCGCGGTATGGGTCGGCCGGCCCGACGGCACCCCGATGCCGGGCATTACCGGACGGATGACCGCGGCGCCGGTGCTGTTCAAGATCGCCGACCTGCTCGGACCCGCGTCGAGCAAGCCCGGGCCCAAGCCGGCGCCCGAGGGGGCGCTGCTCGCTGCCCGCCGCGACCTGCCGCCGGGGCTGCAGCGGCTCGATCCCGGCCCGTTCGAGCGGGTGGCGCAGGATGCCGGCGGGCCGAAAATCCTCTACCCGCCCGATGGCGCCACAGTCGAATGGCATGGTGAGGGGGTGCCACTCGAAGCCAGCGGCGGCCGCGCGCCACTGCGCTGGCTCGCCGACGGCAGGCCGCTGCCCGAGGGCCGGCCGCGCCGCACGCTCTACTGGAGCCCGGGCGGGGTGGGCTTTTCCCAGCTCACCGTGATCGACGCCGCCGGCCGCAGCGCCCGGGCCACGGTGCGGCTAAGCCCGTGATGTGATAAGATATGCGCCTGGGTCCAGAGGACTATCGATGCCCCGCAACGCTATCGCCTACGACAACGATTTTTTCGCGTGGACCGAGGAGCAGGCGCGGCTCCTGCGCGAGGGTGAGCTCACCGATCTCGATGTCGAAAATCTCGCCGAGGAAATTGAGAGCATGGGGAGAAGTGTCCGCCGCGAGCTGAGAAACCGGCTGACCGTGCTGATCATGCATCTTCTCAAGTGGCGCCATCAGCCGATGTTTAGGTCGCGTAGCTGGTCAGGCACGATCCGCGAGCAACGGAAGCAAGTTTTGAGTTTGGTGGCCGAGTCCCCAAGCCTAAGCTCACTGCTGGCCAGTGAACTCTCGGAAATCTATTCGGCGGCGCTGGCGAAGGCAGCCAGCGAGACTGGCTTGGCGGACAGCAGCTTCCCGGCGAAATGCCTGTTCACCCCCGAGCAAATCCTCAGCGAGGATTTTCTTCCCGAAGACTGAGGTCGTACGGCGGCCGGTGCAGGCCCATCGGCGAGATCGTGAAGATCTCGTAGCCGGTGGCGGTCACCCCGATCGTGTGCTCGAACTGAGCCGAGAGCGAGCGGTCCTTGGTGACGGCGGTCCAGCCGTCGCTCAGTACCTTCACCTCCCAGCGGCCGGCGTTGATCATCGGCTCGACCGTGAAGAACATGCCTTCGAGCAGCACCGGCCCGTCCTCCGGCTTGCCGTAATGTAGGATCGACGGCGCGTCGTGGAACACCCGGCCGACGCCGTGGCCGCAGAAATCGCGCACCACCGAATACCGATGGCTTTCGGCATAGCGCTGGATCGCATTGCCGATCGCCCCGATGTGGAGCCCCGGCTTGACCACGGCGATGCCGCGCATCATCGCCTCATAGGTCACGTCGACCAGTTTCTTGGCCTTTATCGGGATGCGATCGCCGACGAAATACATCCGGCTGGTGTCGCCGTGCCAGCCGTCGAGGATCACGGTCACGTCGATGTTGACGATGTCGCCCTCGACCAGCCGGCGGTCGCCGGGGATGCCGTGGCAGACGACGTGGTTGACCGAGGTGCAGATCGACTTCGGAAAGCCGCGATAGCCGAGCGGGGCCGGGACCGCCTCGGCGCCGACGATGTATTCGTGGCACAGCCGGTCGAGCTCGCCGGTGGTGACGCCGGGCACGACGTGCGGCGTGATGAAATCGAGCGTCGCCGCGCCCAGCACCCCCGCC
Organism: Chthonomonadales bacterium; assembly: GCA_038231675.1. GTDB lineage: Bacteria > Armatimonadota > Chthonomonadetes > Chthonomonadales > Chthonomonadaceae > JBBRKX01. The sequence continues at coordinate 9,250 of JBBRKX010000003.1, forward strand.
TTGCGCATGCCTTCGAAGGCCGCGGCTCCGTGGATCTTGATCGAGCCGGCCCGCGGCACACCGCCGCGCGCGTCGCCGCCGATCAATTGCCCCAGGCCCATCGTCACGTCCTGCTGCATCACCTATGCTCGTCGTCCAGCCACTTCCCCAATATCGGATGTCGCGCGGCCAGCGGCAATCCCGCTGACGCCGGTCGGCAGCGATTGTGCCGCCCCTGATTGTTGCCTATGAAGAACCCGACGCCAGCAAGCGAGCAGCGACAATGCCGGAAAGCGCGGCCAGCCCGCCCAAGACCTATACCGCCTGCGTGCTAATCATCGGCAACGAGATCCTCTCCGGCCGGGTGCAGGACGAGAACGTTGCCTTTCTCGCGAAGGGCCTCAACGAGGTCGGCGTGCGGCTCAAGGAGGTGCGCGTCATCCCCGACGACAGCAACGTCATCGTCGGCACCGTCAACGAGGTGCGCCGCGCCTACGACTATGTCTTCACCACCGGCGGCATCGGCCCGACCCACGACGACATCACCTCGCAATGCATCGCCGAGGCGTTCGCGGTGAAGCTGATCCTCCACCCCGAGGCGAAGCGGCTGCTGGAGGGGCACTACCCCGCCGGCGCGGTCAACGAGGCGCGCATGCGCATGGCTTATGTGCCGGACGGCGCGCAACTTTTGCCCAACCCGATCTCGCGCGCGCCGGGGTTTCAGATCGGCAATGTCTATGTGATGGCGGGGGTGCCGCAGATCATGCAGGCGACCTTCACCGAGTTGTGCCACCGCCTCAAGGGCGGCGCCAAGATGCTGAGCCGCTCGGTGAGCTGCAGCCTCGGCGAGGGCGTGCTGGCCAAGGGCTTGAGCGAGCTGCAGGCGCGCTACGACGATTTGGAGGTCGGTTCATACCCCTATTTCCGCCGCGCAGATTTCGGCGTCACGCTGGTGATCCGCGGCACCGACCGGGCGCGGCTCATCGCCGCTACCGAGGAATTGACGGCACTGATCCTCGGCCTCGGCGGCGACCCGCATGAAGGGGCGAGCGAGGATTAGCCGGCGGCCGAGGCGAGCGGGCGGACGTGGCGAAACGGCAGACGCAGCAGACTTAAAATCTGCTTCCCGAATGGGAGTGGGGGTTCGATTCCCCCCGTCCGCACCAGCTCATGGTGCAACATACTGCCCCACAATCCTCTGAAATATAACGAGATATCTGTTTTCCTCCGTGATATGATCCGAAATCATATGCGTACGGTGGCGTACGGTGCCACATGGCGTATCGGCTCATTCGTACCCCTATGGTACCCCTACGGTACCCCTACGAGACCCCTAGGGACGGGACTGAGGAGAGCGAAAAATGAAATTGACGGACCAGACTGTGCGGTCCCTCCCGCTCACCGACGGCGGCCAGCGCGACTACGCTGACGAGGCGGTGCCCGGCCTCTGCGTCCGCGTGGGGATGGCGAGTAAGACGTTCCGTCTCGTCGTCGGCAAAATGTCCACCCGCAAGCGTTTTACGCTCGGCCGATACGACCCGCCGCACTTCACGCTTGCCATGGCGAGGGAGAAGGCGAGAGACATTCTCGCCGCGCATCGTCTGGCGCCGCCCGAGGAGAGGATCACCACCTGCGGCGATGCGCTCAGAACCTTTTTCGCCGCCTATCAGCGCAAGGCGAGCACGCGGCATGAGACCGAGCGCTTGCTCAATAAATATCTCGCCGGCCTCGCCGACAGATCCCTTGCCAGCATCAAATCAGGCGACATTGCCGACATCATCGATGGCTTGAAGCCGAGCGAGGGCAAGCACGCCCTCGTCGCCAGCAAGACGTTTTTCAAATGGTGCGCGGGCCGCGGGTATGTTCAATCGAGCCCGGTCGTCAATCTGAGCCCGATGCGAACCAACGTTGCGCGTGAGCGGGTTCTGACGCCGGAGGAGTTGCGAGCCGTCTGGAGCGCTTGCTTCCCTGTGGCGAGTTTCCCGGCGATTGTTCGCCTGGGTATTCTCACCGGCCAGCGCCGCGCCCAGCTCGGCGCGCTGCGCGGGGAGTTTATCGATCGCGAGAAGCAAACGATTACGTGGCCTGGCGAGCTGATGAAGGGCAATCGCTCGCACACTATTCCTTACGGCCCACTTACGGCCGCGCTGCTCGCCCCATTCCCAGCAGCCGGCTTGTTGTTCCCGACTGAAAACGATGAAGCATTTAACGCCTGGGGCTCAACGAAGGAGCGGTTTGATAACCGACTAAAAATTCAGCATTGGACGCTTCACGACTTGCGTAGGACCTACAGTACGTGCATGGCATCGCTCGACGTGCCGCCGCACATAACTGAACGTCTGCTCGATCACCGCAGTGGCGTCATTTCAGGCGTAAGCGCCATATACAATCGTTATTCCTACATGAAGGAAATGCGCGAAGCCGTAGAAAAGTACGAAGCCTACTTGGCTTCTCTGTTTGGTGTGGTACAAACTCCCCCACCCCACATGGAGCATACCAATGGCAGAGCACGCGATCGTTGACGAAACCCGCTCATTTATGACCAAGCAGCGCGAAACGCTGCTCCAAGAACGAGAGGGAATTTTTGCTGAGCAGCAAGCGCTCCAAGATCGGCTCGACGCCGTGAACGAGGTGCTCAAAAAGTTTGACGCATTTGAGGGCAAAGCGACCGCGCGATCGACCGGCACCCGTCGTGCTTCTGGCGGTCGGAAAGGCAGCAGGCGGGAAGCTATCATTGCCGCCCTTCAGGCCAATCCCGATGGGCTTTCCCGCGGTGAGTTGCTTGAGAAAATGGGCCTGCGGGGCGACAAGTCAGGGGAGATGTCCGTCTCGAATGCCCTTACCGCTCTGACCAAAGCCAATCAGGTCGCGCGCAAGGACGGCAAATATCTGACCGCCTAGGCAGTATGAGCCCATACAAGCAATTGACCTGGTTGCCTAATCGCGTAGCATCCTGGTTGCCGGCTTAACCGCTGGCTCCGGAGCTGGCTTCTTTTCATAAGGAGACCAGCGATGGACGGGTTTTATACGGTGAATGATGTCTGCCGGAAGCTTCACATTGCGCGTGAGACACTACGGCGTTGGGAAAAGGACGGTTGGTTTCCGAAGCGAATTCGCTTCTCGCGTTACGCTCGGGGCCGCGTCGGTTTCTCCATGTCGCAGGTAGACGCGTGGATTGACGCCCGGAAGTCTGAAGCAGCGTGAGACCCACCGCGCCCTCCTCGGAGGGAGCAAGAGAACAGCGAGGCGTGCACAGCCTCGCTGTTTTTTTGAAGGAGCGTTGGATGGAAGCAACCGTCTCCGCAAAATCGAATAATGTTCATGTTTTCGTACAATATACCCCCGAAGAAATTAACTGCCTTAATAAGTCGGTTACGCGCAACTGGGGAACGTGGGTACTTTCAATAAACGGCTTCCGATCCACAGGGGGCGCCAAGATTTAAAGAGCCATTTTCTAGTCCCGTCATAGTACGACAAGACGCGAAACATCCAGGTTATTTTGCAGTAACGTTTGCTCACCTTCAGGATTTAACTCTAGTTTGTAATGACATAGAGCAAGCTGCTCTGTGGGAAAAAGAAATTAAACAGAATATCAATCATGCAAAGATCCAATTAAGTGATTTACTAAAAAGTTATCAACCCAAGCCGCCAACGGCGGGTTTCGATTTCCCTCTGGTAATAAAACACGATGGTAACAAAACTTTTACGGTTACGACAACTTGGCTGATTAGTCACACGCATATCTGTGCCGAGTTCGCATATAGCACAAAACAAATAATAGAGCGATGTGGGTTTTGGGACGAGCCAGTACTTCATGTTAATCCAACGGTTAATCAGAAGGACTATGACTGGAGAGTAGCGAACAAAGCGGCAGCATTCACCCCTGAAACTTACGAGCGAATGAAATCTATCCGCACTGGATATGCACTAACATTACGGATGCTTCGGGACGGATTTGACTTACACGCATTAAGCGCCCAGGACGCGAAAATAGCTTCTGAAAATTTTTTCAAATCATTCAAGTTATGGAACTGAGCTGGCCCAACGTATCCGACACTTATGTGATAATGCACCCGAGCCTGAAGAGGTGGTTGAGGTGACGACACCGCAAATTGACCCACGTCACTGGTTCAGCCATTGCCTGCTCCTCGCCACCACCGGCTTCGGGAAAACCAATACAATACGTTGGAGGATTGAACAGCTATTGCCTGAGATAGTTGCGGGGAGAGCTTCTGTGGTTGTTATGGAACCCAAAGGGGTTCTAACCGACGAACTACTGCGCATGGCTCAGACATGGCAGATGCGTGATCGTCTCGTGTACATCGACCCTATTGATTGCCCTGTCTCAATCAATCTATTCGAGAAAGGTGACGGCAGCGACCAGGCGTTAACCGACTCAATGGCAATGGCCGAATACGTTATTTCTATTCTGGCCTCGGGTATCACAGATTTACAGCGCGGGCCGTTTTCGTACGTGCTCCGTTTGATGTTCGTTATCCCTGGTGTAGTGTCTATCGAAACGCTAGATGACATCCTTCGCACTGGAGCCGCCAATTATCCGGAGGCTCTTTCCAGCCTAACGAGAACAGCGCAACGGTTCTTTCAGCTTGACTGGAACAACGATACGCAGGTGAAGGCGAATGCGTCACAGCTTCGTGCGCGCATTAACACAATCCTGGCCGACCCTATTTTCGAGAAACTCTTGTACACCGATCGCAGCACGTTTGACCTATTGGATGCAATCCAAGGCGGGAAGTTAATCCTCATAAATGCCAACCAGAACCGGCTCGGTGAAGGTCGTCCAACGGAAATGTACGGGCGCTTCTGGATTGCTCAGATGTATAAGGCCGCACTTCGTCGGCTCGCGATCATCAAAGATGGGGGTCGCCTTGTTCCGACCGCGTTTCTCATCGAGGCGCAGGTTTTCGTTGCCGAAGACCAGCGGTTGCGCGGGATTCTCGGGATTGCGAGAGAAGCACAGATTGGTGCGATGTTCGCCATGCACCACATGGGAGACATTACTGACCAGCAGGTTCGAGATTCCATCTATACCAACACCGCACTGAAATTCGTTGCTCGCACCACCGCAGATATTCACAATCTTTGCCGTTCAATGGGAAACACGCAGCCAGATTTCTTACGACGACGAAGCCTCATGAGTTTGCCTATTTCGGCCCGGGCATGGAGACTGCAATCAAGGTGAAATTTCCTCTTGTGGAATTCGACAAGATGCCCCAAATGTCTGAAGCCCAATACACAGAGATGCGCGCACTAAATCGTAAACGATATTCTTACGTGCGCCCGGATGTTCCGGCTCCTGTCACCGCGCCTGAGCCGGCGCCAATCGTTCAGACCACAGCGACACCAGCAACCCCCGCGCCTGTACCAGTCACCCAGGACATCCCCACCGACGCAGCGGCGCCTTCCAAAAAGCCATGGTAGCTATGCTAAAATAACAAATATGCATATAGTGTCTCGTGCCGAACCCCTCGCACTATCCTGCCGAATACCGAACGGTGACAGCCTCCTTAAAATAACGAATAGGAGGGTATGAGTGCCGTAGCGCGAAAAGACCGCTTCTCCTACGCCCCCGTCATCGCCAAGGACGGGAAGCCGAAGGCTATCTCTGAGGAGAATCTCAGTAGCCTTCACCTGGCTATCCTAGATACCCTTACCGAATTTCGTCTGCTCTCGGCCGACTACATCGCGCCGCTTGCTGGAACAAAATACAAGTGGGCGCTTCAGCTCTGCGAGGAGCTTAAGAGCGAGCCCAATCGTTATCTAAAAATCTGCGACGAGCAGTACGAGAATAAGAAGAACCACTACTACAATCCGATACAGCTCGAGCTTTCCCCCAAAGGCATCCGGTTTCAGGAGAGCCGGGGCTTCTACATCCCCGAGCGCAAGCCGGTAAAGCGCCTGCGCCATCAGATCATGGAAGACCAGATCCGCGCGTCGCTGGCGATCGCCGCGCAGGAGCATGCCGACCGCATCCGCATCATCTGGCGTGAGGCTCTTCAGAAATCCCTCCGCATGCCCGCGAAGATGCGCGAGGCGATCTTTCCCGAGCACATCGACCTCGGAGACCATCAGCTCTGGCCGGATGGGAAGATGTTCGTCGTCGTCAATTTACAATCGCAGCACTCCTACTTCATTCACGGGTACGAAGCGGACACCGGCACGGAAAGTGTCGACACCCGCATTCGTGCCAAGTTCAAAGATTATATCTACGTCATCGAACGCAGACTCTACGAGCGGTACGGCGCCGATAACTATTTCATTCTCTTCATCCCGCACAACCAAAACCGACTTCATGATTTTATGAAACTACTGGAGGAGATGACCACGCATCAGCCCGGCCTTCGCAAACACTTCTTGTTCAAGACCCACCCGCTCTACAACGAGAGCCCCAAACCCCGCGCCACTGGACACATGATCGCAGAGCCGTTTCTGCGTGTCGGTGGCGAGCTGTTTAGCTTCCTAGACGCTTGAGTTCTTTGAGGAGGTAACAATGGCGAAAGGTCAACTACCGGCGTTTAACGTTCGCGCCAAAACCGGACGTAAGGACGATCAAGACCGCGACATCTTCATCACCGTAGGCGGTGCGTGGCCGTTCAAGAACGGCGCCGGCTACAGCGTGAAGATCAACAGCCTTCCGGTCCCCTTCGATGGCTTTCTCATTTTGAGCGAGCCTGTCCAAGAGGACTAGTTCCACCAACGGCGCGCATGACGTGTCGAACAGAAACGGGACTACACTCACTGCCCTGCGGAAACGTGGGGCATCTTTTTTTGGAGGACATGATGAACCTCAGATTCCGTAGGCCGTATACAAATTCCAGTCGTGAGTGGGTAATTCCGTTCACGAACCTTGTCATCACCACTATAGGCACTGTGAATGAAGAGAGTGCCGCAATGTTTGAAGTTGGCTACAAGGCCGGCTTTGAGGATGGTGTCGTCGAAGGGTCCATCTGTAATGGTAAAATACAAGGAGGCACATAGGAGGCGTCAATGTCTAAGATTGATTTTGTAAAGTTGAAGGAGACTGTCTCAATCCTACAAGCGGCGTCGTTGGTGGAATTGAAATTGACGCAGCACGGCGACGCGTATCGGAGCCCGTGTCCTGCATGTCAGAGCGGTGGCGAGCGGGCAATCGTCATCACACCGGCGAAGAAAGCGTACTACTGCTTTGCTGAGAAGAAAGGCGGAGACGTAATTGCCTTGGTTGCCCACGTGCGGGGCATCGGCCAGCGCGCTGCTGCGGAGTGGCTCTTAGGGCAATGCCGCCCTGCGGAAAGTTTTCCCCAGAGGGGCAATGCCACAGATAGGCAGCGCAAGCCTAAATCAAGTGCGGCACTTCGACTCATCCAGACGGATCAGCTCAAGCCGGCGAATGAGAACGTCTCTGAGCATGACCCAACGGACTACACCGACTTACTCTGAGGTGAAGCATGAGCGAAACACTTACATGCCCCGAATGTTTTGCTATCTGGGTGCAGTTTGAAGAAGAAGAAATCATAACCTGCCCCGAGTGTGAGTGTGAATCTGAGATAGAAGAACTTACAGCCCCTCCATGAGGGGCTTCTTTTTGGAGTGTTAATATAAGGGCTGTTCTTTAACAGGAGACAGCCATGACTTTAATGTTGCACGTTAATGCGACAGATGTTCCGTACGAAGCACTACGAGAACTCGAAACACCGCCGGCAACACAAACGCACGTCCCTGTCCCTCATTTCAGGGTTGTCGATCTTATCCGGTCGACAGTCGGAATGTATGGGCACGAGATCGTCGGCGAGCACCACGGAGTGACGGAAGACGGCGCGCGCTATTTCGGGCTCCTATCCCTCAAGAGCACCTACACGGGCTACGAGGACACGATCGGGCTGCGCAACAGCCACGATAAGTCGTTCCCGATCGGCGTTGGCTTCGGCTCCCGCGTCTTCGTCTGTGACAACATGGCGTTCATAGCCGATCACGTTATCAAACGTCGGCACACGGCCAATCTTAAGCGCGACCTTCCCGGCCTCGTTGGCGAGCTGATAGAGCCGCTGGCCCTGCATCGGGAAGCTCAGGCTCGCACGTTCGAGCGATACAAGCGGGCGCTCTTGACCGACCAGCAGGCCGACCACGCCGTGCTGAATATGTTTCGGCAGGGGATCATCAACGTGCAGCGTATCCCCGAGGTTTTGCACGAGTGGGAAGAGCCGCGCTTTGAAGATTTTAAGGAAGAGCGCTCGGCCTGGCGCCTGTTCAATGCTGCGACTTTCGCTTTGAACGGCAGGGTCATCGAAAACGCTGCGGCCACCCCAAAACTGCACAAAATTATCGATGGCGTCTGCGAAAGGCTTCATTAACACCGATCCAGTAGAAACTTCATTATCCCCTAGGCCGCCCCGTGCGGCCTTTTCTTTTAGATGTAGAATTAATGAAGGCTCTTTAACAGGGAGAAAGGAGATGTTGATACCTTCTGTGGTAGACCCGCGAGACCTACTAAACCGTTCACCAAAAGGTTCAACCTTTGACGGCGAGCGAAAAATAAAATGTATCTGCGGGACTAACGTATGCCTCGGCAACGTTAAACTTGCCTGGGTGTACTCAACGACCGAAGAAGAATACGGCTTCTTCGCTTTCTGCGACTTCCGATGCTTCACCGCTAAAATTGTGGAGGGCAACGCATGAAGACCGATAAATTCTTCAAGGACCTTCCGTTCCACAAGAACGGTAACTACCAAGGGATGTCAACCGTTCTACATATTCGCGTTCATTGCGATATGTGTACGAACAGCATCCAGTATCAGGGTGTGGAATCCCAAGCCCAAGATAAGGCGAAGGAATCGGGATGGTCGCGTGGAGCTACCAGCATCGTAAGGTGTCGTGAGTGCACACACCGCGTTGATTTCATCCTCAGGGAATCCCTGGAGAAAAGGATATGAAGTGGACACGCTTCAAACCGCTGTTCCAGGGGAGGACCGTGTTTCCGCTCGAATGCGCTACATGTTCGCATGTCGCGCAGAGGCAGTACGAATTACATCCTGCCATCATCGAGGGAAAGTACGCCAGAATTTGCGCCAAGTGTGCCGCGATGTCTGCAACTGGTACAACGCTCTATAGGAGAAAGTGAATGGCTCGTCCGTTCAAGAAACCTGAACCAAAGGAGCGTCGCAGCAAAGACCAACAGCTCGAAGAAATTCTCCTAGAGATTTCTACCAAGCCCGAACCAAACAAGATGTCTCACGTTTTCGCGTGAGGCTCTCAAGTGGCTTCGTGTTGCGGTAGTTAACTTGCGGCTGCTAATTGCGGCCGCTTTGTTTAGAGTAAGCACTTTTTAGAGTTTTGTAATAAAAAGTGATCATGCACCGCCGCGCCTCTTGGCGCTTATAATGCTGCATCGTGGCGAATAGCGTACGGTGACAAACCCCAGAAAATGCGAATGATAGGTGTCCCCACGATGGAGGACACGATGAAGGCGCTTTTCCTTTTAAGTTTTCTGGTGCTTGCCTACGACGATAGATCTTACAGCGGATATGACAACTACAGCTACGCGGATACGCCTCGGTACACGCACGAAAATTCCTACGACACCGGCTACGACTACGGTGATGCCTCGGCTTCATGGGAAGTAGGCGATCCACAGGAGAGCCCGCCGTGTGCGGGCTTTTTTGTAGTACTATTAAGTTGTTCTCTAAATTGACTTTGTTCTTTAAAGGCTGCAGCGTACCATCTCCTCATACGTCCATTTGAGCAAGCTGGTTTCCCCGTTGCAGCCTTTAGCGAATATGAAACGCATACGACTTAAGAAAAAAAGCACTTCGGAGCGGACAACGATTCTGGATGATATCCAAGCCTATTTGCGCGCTATCGTCATTGAGCGCGACGGCGGCTGTTTTCTGCGAAACTACCCAGAGGCGGGCGCATGCAGCGGCTATCGTCTTGATGGCACGCGAATCCTTCAAGCGGAGCATCTGCATACACGGGCCAATTCGGCTTCCTATGCCGATCCTCGCCTGGTTGTGTGCATCTGCCGGCACCATCACATTCACTGGAAACCGCAGCACTCGTCGGAATACAACAGAATCGCCCGTGAATTTATCGGGCCTGAACGGTCTGCGCTTTGGGCAAAGATTGAAGCCGATCGGTTCAAACCGCATCGATATACGTTGGCTGATTGGAAGAAAGAAGCCGCTTATTTAAAATCAATTTCTCCGAATGACCAAAACGAAATTAGATAACATCGTAGGACTTTGTTTCTTTCTAGTGGTAATCTTTTGGGTATGTGGCGACATGTATTTTTTTTGGGAGACTTTGGCACGATGTCAACTCTGTGGAAAAGCAGTCGATAATCCAGAACGTATACACAACGGGTGCCTTAAATGGTTTCTAACTGATTTATGAAATGTCCGCTACCCGCAGATCCGCAAAGACCTTTCACAACTATTGAATTTGAAGATTGGGTCCGCGCCAACAATCCCGCCCTTATAGAACTGACTGACCGACAGCACTCTTGGCTTTCGCATTTGAAAGGCACATGCTCAGTTACGCACAACGGGATACCAATTAGCTTTCTGGACGCTCCGAAAGGCGTGATATAATCAAGCCATTATCATTAATCATAATTTCTATGAAAGTAACAATTGATTTGGAGGATGGATCAACACCTCAGGACTTGTTCGATCAGGCGCATGTTGATGCGGCGGTTGCAACAGCAGTTGCAGCGGTTCCCGCAGCACCGATTGTGGCCCCGGAAGACAGAGAGATAGACGTTCAGGTCTCGGATGGCACTACGAAGACGTTTGTCCCGAAAGTCTAGGTATGGTCTTCCCTTATCCGGGTATAGTGTTCCGAATTTGCGGTGGCATATTCTTCATCCTCGTAAGTTTGGGATATCTTGGCGTCAGCGCTATTCCGAGCGTCGTGCTTGGAGTGTTCGCTCTCATTGCAGGCATTGCGCTCCTTGCGGGTGTTTAGACCAAAGGTGATACAATGCGCTCATGCAAACTCTCGACAATCTTCAGAGAAACATGAGCGCATTGGCGGTAGTAATGGAGCCGCAGGAACAGAAGATTGTTAAGAATGTCGGCGGCCGGCCGCTCAAATTTATAACCGTAAAAGCGCTGCAAACGGCGATCGACGTGTATTTCGTTTCTTGTGCAGAAAGCAAGGAACCTCTCACCATTACGGGGCTCGCTTTGGCACTTGATACATCCCGCGAGACACTCATGGATTACCAAGTTCGCGACGGGTTCTCTGACGCGGTAAAAAGGGCGAAGTTGATGATTGAGCAGTCCTACGAACTTCGGAATATCAAACGTGGCAATGGCGGGGATATTTTTGCGCTAAAGCAGTTTGGATGGAAAGATAAATCTGAGGTGGTAAACACCAACATGAATTTTGATGCCGTAGCATACATACGCGAAGTAGAAAGGCGCAACTCCCAACTACGATAGTCATGAAATATATTTACTGGATATCGATACCGATTGCTTTGCTGTTCACCATTTTGTGGTACGGTTTTGCGCCCTGCAAATTCGTAATGACGTTGGCATATTCGTTACGGGACGTGCCAACTCGGTGCGTACATTTATGACCTACATCATGTGTCGCGTCTGCCACCGTCCTCTACAAGCTGCCGAAGGTCAGGTTGTTCGCTATCACGGTGCTTGCCGTAAGCTTCGCCACAAACGGCGAGAAGCTCACCACGTCATGACGCCCTCGGCATCCCTCAATCGCACACCAGGCAGCGCGCACGAGCGCATCGACAGCCATGTATGATCGCACGCATCAAACGGTTATGGGCACTGAGCGCGCTTTCACCCGCAACAATGGAGGATGTTGGCGCAATCCTGCTTCAGCTCGACGCGATCGAGGCTAAAAGTGACAAGATCATAGAATGGATGTCCGTGCTCCTCAAAGCAGAGCTTGCGCGTCATGAGACTCTAGAGATTATCCCTCCACCCCGTCGTTCACTGCGATGAAAATTCCATGCTCACATTGCGGAGAAGAGATCGATCGCGCCTATAATCGCAAAGACGCTATCTGCATCAGCTGCCGGGAACTCGAATTGAAAGAGCGGCATGCGATACGCAAAGCTAAAAAGCGCCGCATTGATGATCAAATAGGCGGCTGAAAAGGGGGCAACCAAATGGCTGATCTATTGTTGGGGAGTTTTCAATCTGTTTTCCAGCTCATCGCGGGGCTTAATGCGGCCTACTACGCGATCAAGGAAGTCAGTACGCCTAAAGTACAGGGATTCCATCGCCGTATTGAAAGATTGAAAAGCAATACCGCGCAACTACACGAAGAGATATCCCTCATCCAACACTGGGAGCTTATTTTGTTTACTTCCTCCGACATCGATAACCTTGGACAACTATCCAACGACTCAATCCGGCTTATGCGCGACATCGACAATTTTGCTAGCGATCTTGATGACGCCACTTCAGATGGTCCGTATAACGAACCATTCGTACACAAACTTTCACTTTTTTCCGCGGCTATGGGTCTGGCCGCGCTTATATTGTCGAGCTTTTGTCCATCTTGTAAACTGCCGGTAGAGCTCGCAGTAGGAATCACAGTTTTTGGATTTTTGCCAATAATTATTTCCTTCCTTTATCATCTCACAGTCGTCAATCGTGCCAATCGTACATTTCACTCTCGTTATGGAAAACTGGCGATGGAGTGGGTTGATTTAACGCGACTAGTTGATCCCGTCACAGTTCTAAACGCAAAAGATGCTTTGCGAAAACATTTCAAATTACCACCTGAGTCTCTTGGGAAGGTATAATCAAAGCTCTGTATGGAGCAACAAGACAAACTGGCAGATAAGCTCTGGAGATTAGATAACCTCTACTACATAAAAACCAAAGACATGCGGCAGGTGCCCATGCAGCTTAATTGGGCGCAGCGTGATTTCCTTACCAAACGAGCCCTACGCAGTTTCATCCTCAAAGCGCGCCAGCTTGGCTTCACCACCGCATGTCTCATCGACATGCTCGACGACACAATTTTCACCCCGAACATGAACTCAGCCATCATCGCGCACGAGCGCGACAAGGTGGTCAAACTCTTCGAAATCGTGAAGCGCGCCTTTGAGCATCTTGATTCCGTGCTCAAACCCCGCGTCTCATTTGATAACCGCAACGAGCTCTATTTCCCCGACCTCGACAGCAAGATCTACGTCGCGATCGATACGCGCGGCGAGACCGTCCACAACCTCCACATCTCCGAGCTGGCCTCCATCACCGACGCCGAAGAACGCATGACGGGCATTCTTGAGAGCGTGCCCTCCGGCGGCAAAATCACCTACGAGACCACAGCCAACGGCATGGTCGGTTACGCCTTCGACGAGTGGGGCAGCTCCGAGAGTGAGTTCGAGAAATTCTTCTATCCCTGGCACCTCGATCCTGACTACGCGATTCTGACGGGCCGCAGCATGAACGAGGTACTTGCTGAATACGCCCAGCTCGCCAAGCGCTTCGGCACCAACCCTCGGCTGGCGGAGGAGTTCGGCCTCTCTGCCGCGCAGATGGAGTTCTACCTATCAAAGATGAAGCGCCACAAGGAGCTTGTGGTGCAAGAATATCCTACGACTGCGCTCGAAGCGTTCATCTCCTCCGGCCGCGGCGTCTTCCATGCGACAGACCTTCAGAAGCACCAGGCACGGCCACCACTGGAGCGCAAATACGGCGATCTCCTCATTTGGGAGCAGCCGCTTCAGGGCTTTCACTATGTCATCGGCGTAGACCCTGCTGAGGGCACCGGCAACGACAATTCTGTCATCGAGGTTTTCAACGCCAACACCGGCGCCCAAGCCGCGGAATATGCGAATAACCGTGTGCAAGCAGACGAGCTGTCCGCGCTCGTCATCAAGATTGCCAAAGACTACAACCGTGCCCTCGTTATCCCAGAAATCAACTCCCCTGCGCTCATTTCACATCTCCGGCGCAAGTACGACAACATCTACCGCCGCGAGGTATTCGATAAACTTACCCAGCAGAAGACAAAGGCGCTCGGCTGGCGCACCACCGGCATGAGCAAAAAGAAGTTGGTAGAAGATATCGAAGAGGCCACGCGCATTGAGGATATCCACATCTATTCAGAAGCTCTTTTGAAGGAGCAGCAGACTTTTGTGCGCACTGACGAGCAAAGCAAATTCGGTTACGGCGGCGAAGGCAGCAATCACGATGACCGCGTTATTGCGACGGCGTTAGCAATCGAAGGTATCAAAGAATCGCCCAGATTAAGGAAATATGAGAGCGAAGCCGAACGAAAGCTCAAGGAGTTCATCAAGCAAAAATCCCTTGAGCGCCACATGGGATCGGGTTCAAACGAATTGCCAAGCGTGAAGCACCGACGCAAATACACTATTCGTGGTATGCACAACCATTGACGAAATAATTGGTGCTATACTTTGCTCATAACATTTTCATATGGCAGATGCCAACACACTTTCAAAAGAGCAAAGGAAGCCGAATGTGAATGTTGATCCTCTTAAGGATCAGCGTGAGGCTCGGAAGGCTACTTACACTCCCCAAGACGACGAGCTGAAAGTCTACAACCAATTTAAGGAACGCAAGGGCGAGCTACTCAGATCCCGCGCGAACGTGATGGGGGTGAACATCGATGACAGCATGCGCGCTTGGGACCGTAAATACTTCGATCGCGAAGCTGACATCCCCGCCTCAGAACTTGATCCCGAGCAGAAGCCCGTCGCGATGATCAACGCCTTCGGCAAGGTGCAGGCGGCGCTTTCCATCCTCATCGACCGTAACCCCGAGATCGTTCTTCATGAGGCAAATCCTAAGTATTCTGCCCACCGCGAGCTGATGAAAGGGCTCGCTACCGCATCGTGGCAAAATACGAATTCACTCGGTCAATTTAAACTCTCAATTTTCAATGCGGCGAAGCGCGGGTGGTTTGTTGGGCGCACCTATAACCGCCGTCTCGTTCATGAAGCCAAATTCCTTGAGAGCGTGGATGACAAGGGCAAAAAGACATGGGCTACCAAAACTATCACGAAGATGAACGACATTGCCTATGAGAACATCAACAACTTTAATGCGTGGATAGACGAGCAAGCGGTACCAGATGACTTCTACAGCGCGCGCGATTGGATGCCCGACGCGAACGCCAACACCTCTCCTTATGGCCTTTTGAGCACTCCCTCTGCCGATCCAGATGTGCAAGGTCTAGTAAATGGGTCCGAAACAATTGATACCCTTCACCAGAAATACGACGGCTACCCGGATAACACAGGAGCGATGATAATCAGCCAAAAAGTAAATCAAGCTCAGGCACAGGGCTACAATCCATACAAAGCAGGGCTTAAAGCAAGTGCCGATAAAGCAAACGCAACTTCTTTAGGTGGTGGTGGCCTCGGTGCGGTTTCTACAGCCGCCACCAATGTCTTCGGGGGTTTCCTCAACGGAGCGTTTGGCGCTAATCCTTTGGGTAATTCTCCAACTCGCTCGCTCACTCCCTCGACCGTAACTATGACCGGCCCAGGTGGTACCTATTCCGTCCCTACCAGTCAGGTAGCGACGATGAAACAACATGGCTACACAGCAATCCAATAGCGGGTTTGACCCCACATCCATAGGAGCCGTACCGATATCTCAGCCTTCCGCGCCTTCTGCTGTGCCGCCTACTTCGTCATTTGATCCCACTTCAATCGGAGCGGTTCGCGCTCAGCAAAACACATTCAACGATTCAAATTCACAATTGGGATCGGCCGTCTCTTCGGGATCGATCGGACGATTTCTTGCCAATTCTGCCTCTAAAATCGAGGAGCCATTTGCCTCCGTGGCAGCGACCCCTGTCCAAATTTTGGCTAAAAGCCTAGGGCAGCCAGATCCGTATGAGGGAGGCTTCCCCGGCGCACCGGGATCAGACAGCTCTATCCCAATCGCCCCCGCAACCCCCGCCGGATACCTTCAAAAAGCCGGCCAACTCGCTCAAATAGCAACCCTCGCCGCCACACCGGAAGCCGCAGGAATGACCGGCATTTTAAAGATGGCGGCTCTTGGCGGCGCAGGCGCGTATGCCCAAACGGTCGGTGGAGGTGGAAGCGCAAACCCGCTCGATCCCGAAACGCAGGATTCCATTAAAAAAGGCGTCCTTTTCAGCGGCATCCTTGGAGGGCTAGGCAATGTCGCTCGTATCGTTTCAAGCACAGAAAAAGCAGCCAGCGGAATGACCCCGGCGATGGAGAACGAACTCGCGCAGACACGTCCTTCGACAGTCGGTTCCTACATCAATATCGCAGCCAGTTCAGCAAAAGATTTTCACGCGCCAACGGTTGACGATGTTGTTGTCAATGACATCACCAGGGGTGCAAATATTCTTACCAACAAGGTCATCCCCCAAGCCGGAAAAGCGGTCGGAGAGGCTCGAGTTGCCGCGGGCGACGCACCGGTTATATATCTTCATCCAGCAGATGCGACAGTTCCACCAACGACGGGCGCGGGAGCGGTAGCAGCCGTGCGTGATGACATCAATAACTTCATGCAGGAGACTGTGGGCCACCAATTCGGCTCGTATGCTTCGGCGGCTGACTCAGGATTGCCGATCAGCAATTATCCCGAAGGAGCATCCGCGAGCGGCTTGAACGGCGACGAAACGACAATCGAGAAGATACCCGGTCGCGCCGTTGATCTTTCGCCTACAGAAACTAACACCCTCGAATATGTCGGCAAACAACTTCAAACACTTCAAGAAAACCCTAACGTTCAAATCGCCTCCGACGTGCTGAGAAATCTGGACCGGAAGATCGACTGGACTAAGCCAGCAGACGGCCCAGTGGAGAGCCTCGTGCGCTACGCGCGCGGAGCGATCAATAAGACAATTGCACCGGCGGCGCCCGCACTTGCTAAGGCAAATGACGCGTTCGGCCAGCTCAAGGATATCGAAAACGCGACCCGTGACGCGGCCGGAAAGGATCTCAATCATGTCGATCTCCTCGCCCGCCGCACGGTCTATGCGGGACAGTCGGGAAAGGCGCAAAGCGTCCTTGACGGTCTCTATAGCGCCGTAAAGCCATATCTGCCGCCAGGCGAGGAGTCGTATGCCTCAAAAGCGATTGTGGCGCGTTTTGCCAAAGCAAACTTCGGCGGTCTCAACTCCAAATCAGGGTTCGAACAGGGGATGTCTTCGGGCGACATCGCTGGGCTGGCTGGTTATCGCAGCCGAGTAATTGGAGCGGCATTGAGGGCAGGCAAGCGCGTACTCGCCCCCGATCCCGCCCAATATGCGATGTCCGTCTCCAAAGGCGAGCCATATTCGTTCGTGCCCTTGGCTCATCACATCGACGAGTATCTTGACTCCCCGTCGGCACAGCCGTGGATAAACAGTTTTAAAGGCAGCCTAAAAGCAATGGGAATATCCTCCCACAATGTAGGCCAAACGGCGAAGGATGCACTTCGCATGATTATGTTCAACAACGTCACGCAACCCACCGAAGGGCAACGTCAACTAATCCCGTAGAAAGCGGTAATAGAGGAAATACATTCCGCGAGGACCATACCAAAAAGCTGCAATGACTAAAGCCGACATTAGCGCTCCTTGCCAGCCAAATATGAACGCTAAAGCTATAAACAAAAACAAGTCATTTAATATCATGCCATTACTATCTCACGGGGCGCGCAAATACCGTAAACACACTATGTTGATAACTTCTTGTGGTGCCCCTAACTCAAGGCATAATTAAAGGGATATGCCACGCCTACGCTTGTATTTTCCGATCAAACCGTTCCATGCGAACCAGAAATTTGCCGATAACATCCCGTGCGTTCAAAACTTCGGCCTTCCCAATCAGACGATTGTAAATGGAGCGGATAACAACACCTGCCCGCCGGGATATGAAAAGCTCTACGCCAAGTTCGGCATGGCCGGACACGACGGCACCGACTTACAGGCCGGAGAGCAGACCGTGTACGCCGCGTGCGCTGGCACTGTCATCGAAAAGCAGCTCATAGCCTCGAGGGGCTTAGGGCTGGGCATCGTCACCGATGGCCCTGTTGGGCTCGACCAGGCCGGGCAGAGCTTCATCAAGATCCGCTACTGGCACCTGAAGTCCTTCAACGTAGAAGTAGGCCAGCACGTCGAGATCGGCCAGCCGATCGGCATCTCGGATAACACCGGCTACTCATCAGGAGATCACCTGCATTTCGAGGGCGTCCCGATGGTCAAAGATGCCGCAGGCCATTGGATCACGGCGAATCCGAACAACGGATTTGTCGGAGCAATCGACATTGAGCCGTTCTTTACCGGAACCTACGCCCAGGACGTGCCGGTGCTGATCCCGTGGTACCAGCAACTCATTTCGTTGCTCCAAAAAGAAATACAACTTTATCCTCGAACCCAGGCGAAGTGACACCCGCCTGCGCTCGCAGGATTAAAAACCAACAAAATTATATGATCGAAGCTAAATCACTATTCGGCTCAAAAGTATTCTGGATCGCAATGGCTCAGGCAGTCATTGCCGTCGTCATCGTTTTTCAAGGCTACTATCCAGATGCGGGATGGTTGCTCATGGCAAAGTCCATGCTCGACATCGCACTGCGCATGATGACCACAAAGCCTATCGAGGGTGTTCTGCCGCAGGTTTAGGAACTATTCCCTTCCATGATTGTTTCGTTCTCCGAAGCAGCCGCGCTCATTTTAGAGCGGCAACTGCGTTTCGGAGGAACTTTACAATGATTAGGACGCCCGCGATTGCGCTCGCCGCTGTCGCTTTCGCTGCCTTTGCTGCCCCTACTGGAGCCTCAGCCCAAGAAAGCTGTCAAGGCATGTACAGTCGTCTGATGGGGCTATATCAAACGGCTCCTGGTTCGGCTGAATACGCCCAGATGTCGAATTACTACACTTCCCGATGCATAGCGGGTGCACCAGCCGCTGTGCCTTACCCGCAACCGTATGCGTATCAGCCCGGCTATGTAGATCCTGGTGCGGCAGTTTTAGGAGCCGCGATCATTGGCGGAGCCATTGCAGGATCTGAGCACCGGGATCGGGATGAGTGGCGCGAGCGTAGGGAATGGCGTGAACGGAACGAATGGCGCGAGCGCGGAGATCGTGACGAGCGCGATTGGCGGCGTTAGCTGACAGCATTAAGAAAACGGCCGCTAGATGCGGCCGTTTTTTTTATTCCAAAACCACGGTCGATCGGCCCCGACCACAGCGGCCGAGGCCGATCTCGTTAGAAATTACATTTCGTTGCAAACCTTGATGGTCTTCATCGCGCTTTCGGCTTCCGTCTTGGTCGTGTACGTCGTGCCGTCGGGGTTCACGACGGTCATCTTGGTGGTGGTCGGCTTTTCGCTGACGATCGAGCACTTCTTGGCTTCCGTGTCGCGCACGACCCAGTAGCTGTCGGCAGCTGCCGGCAGTGCATATCCGATAATGACGGCGGCAGCTAATGCAATCTTGGCGTTCATTGTTCTCTCCAGATCAAGTTACACGGCCGATAACGCGGCTCTCATCAGGTTGTTCCATCTCGGACGTTGATATACGAACAACGAAGCATTTAAGACGGGAATTTTCTGCTTCCAGGGACGTTATTCCGGTACGGATTCCACCAGAAGGAAATTTCCATGACAACGAAATCAATTCTGATACCCGCGGCTCTTGCCTTTGTGTTGGCCGTCAGTACGTCTTCGGCGCCAGTGCAAGCCGCGGGCTGTTTGAAGGGCGCCACGATCGGCGGCGCTG
Source organism: Chthonomonadales bacterium (assembly GCA_038231675.1). GTDB lineage: Bacteria > Armatimonadota > Chthonomonadetes > Chthonomonadales > Chthonomonadaceae > JBBRKX01. The sequence continues at coordinate 28,927 of JBBRKX010000003.1, forward strand.
CCGGGCACATGGCCGGTCACGGCTGGCTTGGCGCGGGCGCCGGCTGCGTTATCGGTCGCCACGAGGCGAACAAGCGCGAGCGCGAAGAAATGAGAAGGAATGCGTTGGAGGATTCCCGACAAGAGCGGGAATTCGGTGGCGGCGGCAGGTGGTAGCTTCCTAGCCAGCTCAGAACAGAGCCCCGTTTAGGCGGGGCTTTTTTCTGTCTTTGATGGAGCACACCTTTGCATTCGAAACCGCCAAGTCGTACTCACGTGCAGGTGGAACAGGAACTGTTACGTAACCTACGAAGCCGAAACTATCGTCACATATTTTCCTACCTTGATCGCAATTGCCGGACAAGATTTCGCACCGAAGAATCGGGAGAGACATTCGAAAGCCTTATAGAATGGTGTGCTAAGAATTCTACCAATATCGAAGATGCGAAACAGTTCGTATTTGCTGTCTTTGACCGGTACTACTGGGACCTACCCAAGAACGTCCAAGCGTATTTCAAGGAGATGGCCGTGGAGGTGGGTATCGATCTCCATAAGTCGAAAGCCGTGCAGTATACCCAGCGTATGATGCGCATGTTCGAGTGATGCACTGCCTTCACAGTGGGTTTTTGTTGCGCTATCCTCCCCGAAACAGGGAGGAGCCTATGGACCCCGACATCTCATTTCTTTCCGGTTCCTATGACAGCATTGCCAAAAAGAGAGGACAAGAGAGAATTCAACAAGCCTTTTGGAACGCTCGAGATCTTAGAAACAAAATCCAAACGGGTGAATTAAAACAGGAGACGACAGCGAGATTCTATGAAGACTTTAGGTGCTACTTTCTCACTGAAATTCCCATCGTAGAATGGAACGTGATAGACCTCCACATGCGCGATCTACTCGGCATGGAACCGCTTCCTTTCGAATTCGAGGGTACAGAAGAGTATCGGCGGTTGGAGGAATATCGGAACATGGTCGACCATCGTGAGAGGGATCGCGAGGCCGGGGATCGAGAGATGAAAGACGTTACGCCGCCTACAAAACTTCTTCCTTAACCTAGCGCCCCTCTTTATCCCTCACCCACCTCATCGGCGGGAGATTGTTCCAATATTTCTTCCTAGACGAAGACAACTCATGCGCTCCCTCTGACGCTTCGTGTCATTCACGTTCATTCATTTCCTCTTGAGGTCGGCCGTTGATAGGGGCGAAATCAGAGCGGCCGCTTTTTAAGAAGAAACGAATGTGTTCAGCCCAAGTTTTTCAAGTGATGCGCTGATAGCACTTTTCCAGGAATGAACAACAGAAAAGCCGCCTCAATTAAGAAGCGGCTCGTCTGGCAAATCCAATGCTATTTAGGTACTCATGCGCAAAGATGGCGCGCACGAATACACAACAAGCATTGTACATTGGATTTTGCATATCACCATACTACCTCACCTGTGAACTGTGGATGAAGCGCAAACTGTGGAAAACCTGTGGATACGAAAACCGCCAGGCGTATTCAAGCTGGCGGCTTCGTGTCTTGAGCTGTCCTGCCCTGTTTCTTCACCCATATGAAGAAAATTAAAGTCGTCCGCGATTCGATTACGGGCAACCTCTATAATCCTATCACACTCTCTACTGCCTTGTGTCCTGCAATGCCCCAGTGGGAATCGACTGAGTCGCCTCCGGCGTTGTAGGAGAATATAAAGATTGGGACGTGGTAGGGAGTTTCGATATTAAGTACAGACTGTAAACCAGAAGCCCAGCTGCTATCATTGCTACAGAGGTTAGCATCACAATCAACGTCAGTCTCACTAACGTAGTAGCCGGATGAACCCAGAAGGCTTTGAGCTTCGTTGAGAGTGTTGGCATAATCTGCGTACAAATTTAATCCGAGCCTGTCTAAGCAGCCTCGGTTTTGCGCCCACGCCTTGATTTCGTCGAATTTCGGGTCGAGGTAGGTGTCATAGCTGATAGTGCCATGAAACACTGATCGCACTTGGCATGAGAGTGTTGCGAGCGCTGATTGTGTTTGTGCGTCTTTGCTGGCTTCGTTCCCGATGGACAGCTGGTCAATTCCGTTGGATTGAGCCCATCCAGCTTCAGCGATAACACCACTTGCATAGCCACTAGAATTTGGATTTCCGTCATTCCCGATTTCGACATAGAATCCAGCATTTTTCGCATCCAATGCAAGCGCTTTCGTAACTCCTGCGTTTGTTCCATAAAAAGCTAATCGTAAACATTGATATCCCGCTTTCTTTAATCGAGCCAAGTCTGCGGAAACTTGGTTCATATCGTACTGCCCGTTTACTAATGGCTGGTATCCGTAGTTGATCGCCCGTGTGCAACCTACATTCCCAGGTACCGTTGGATTTCCAATGTTTTCTCCGGTATTAATTTGTTGTCCTCCTCCAGTCGTTTGAGGCGTCGGTGATACGACCACAGGAGCAACAGTTGTAGGCTGACTAAAAACAGCAGCACTTTTATTTCCATGATGTCTAAAATTATCTCTAGCTAGGGCAGGAGCTGGTAATATTAATACTAATAACCCCACTAACAACTTCACGCTGGTTTCCATTCCTTCACAGTAGCACTTTCACAAATATTTCATCCGACTTTATCCACACTGTATGAAGTCCATACTGGTTTGTTAGATGAGAGAGTCGCCCATGCGTAACGTATCGCTGAGGCGGCTTTTCTCATTTGAATATCTCAGGATGCAAAGCCTTATCAATCTCGTACCAATCGTCCGGGTTTAATGTATTTCCCGGCCCTCCCATTGCCTTCTCACACCTGTCTCCAAACTCACCCCGTAGCTGGCTAAGCCTCGACCGGTCTCCGCCCGCTGGAGGCCGCATCCGCAGCTCCCTCACGACATCCGCGCAGCTCTCAGTAGCAATGTCCTGCGCCCACGCAGAACCCGCTACGAGCATTCCCACGAGCACCAGTGCTCTCATTTCCTGCGTCCTTCCAAGCGAGTCCCTGCGCGAGTCAGAACACTATTCCCTGTTTCCGGTTCTGTCTCCTGTTCAGTTGCTCCGCAAACCCGCAGAATCCCTCGCATTTCCGTCAATTCGCGTGGCTTTCCAAGCCCCGACTAATTATGGTTTTGGTTGGTGGTTTTCTTTCTTCCTGCCTTTCCCCACTCACGTGGGGCCCCGCCAGATAACGGAACAGGCCAAAGATATATCGAACACCTCCCTCCGGTCGGCGTCGCGATATCCTTTGTCCCGTCCGTTATCTGGTAGCGCTAGTTCTGTCCTATTCGGACAGGCTGGTTCCACCAAAACCATAATTAGTCGGGGCTCTGCGCCCGACGCTCATTGACGGTTGACACTTCTTTCAATTCGATGTCCATCGTTCTGGTTCCTTGACAGATATACCACAAGGTATACACTGGTATACATATCAACTAATAAACAATATTATGTTCATGTCAGATTATTGCGAAGCGGGAAATCATCGAGAATGTCTTATTCCTGCGCAGTGCGAGTGTGGTTGCCACAACGAGAATATGGACAAAGTCGATGTGGCAGTTCAGGTTATCCTTGATGTTTGTCGAAAGAACGACGGATTGTGTATGGATGTGCCTGACGAGCGAGTGAAACTTGCGGAGGCTATTGTGAACGCATTGAGCAACGCCAAACTCATCTGAGTATGCCCGTCTGTAAGAACTGCTGCTGCGCTGGAGACGAACATCACTGGACGGTGCAGCGGCTTCGCGGTCGGTGCAAGCAGTGCCCCTGTGGGAAGTATGTACCTCTCACTGACCGGCCGCGACCGGCGAGTAAGGTGATTGGCCGTGCGCTGTATCGGCGACGGCCGTAGCGCCCCGCAGCGGGCCTGGGCACGCTTCTGCTGAAGCGCACCCGTCCCTTGCGGGGCGCTACGGCCTCTTGGGGTGGGGGGCCAGA
>JBBRKX010000004.1:0-28072 GCA_038231675.1 Chthonomonadales bacterium
CGCCGCCTCGTCAACGAAGAACCTGTCGAACTCGCTGAAGTTGCGCGGGTAGTCCCCGCCGCCAATCGATAACTGCAACTCTCCCATAGTAAGGGAACGCTATATCTTGGAGCCACTTGCGTAAAGTGGATACCCCCCTCGGCAAAAATGGATCAGAGTCCTGCTGGCGGCCATGCTCATCCTGATCGCGGTCATTCTCTTATCGGACAGCGCGAAATCACTGACGGATGCGCTTGATAACGATGCCGGACCCTACTTCATTGCGATCGATGAACACGCGACTCGAACGACGAAATCGGGCGGCAGCAAACTGGGGTATGAGTCGGACCTGAAATGGAGCATCACCCGCAACGCCACGTTCTCGTTCATGGGCGGAACATTGCTGTTTCTGGGCGGGATATTGCTTCTGCTGAAACGATTTTCGTTGAAATCGGCCATCGTCACAGTCTTACTGGCCGGCGGTACAGGCATGCTTCCCATGTTGCTGCCGAAGGGGCCGCCGACGAAACTGCTGGTGTCGATTACGATTGATAAAGGGCTTTCGGATTCTCAGGTGGCGACGCTGGGCAAAGCGTTGAGTCCCGAGGTTGTCATCGCACTTCTCCCACAATCGCTGAAGGACGCCTTTGCTGCCGTTCCAAATGCCGGTGTAACCCGCGTTCATGTCAAGAAAAACGATTCAGGCGACGAATCGACACTCACACTTGAAGCCGAATTCGCCACGGCGCTGGGTGAGAATCAGCGAAACGAAATTGCCGGATTTTTGTATGACTCTTTCCATGAATTGACCGTGCGTGCAGCCAAGGCCGAGGGCTTCCAACCGGACTTTGGCGGAATAGGGCCCGTGATCGTTTCTGAGGATTGGTACGCTCTTCACAACGCATGGCTAGTCTCGGCGGGCCCGGAACTGGATAGCGTATTTTCGAATGAGCGTACGGACGTCAAGAAATAGTCCGCATGGGTCGAATGGCGCTTATGCTCATGCACGCAATCCTATCCCGGCCCAATCGTTGGCAACACCGCTGGCTACGCTTACAATCGCCCCCATGCGCCTCTTGCCGCTCATCCTGCTCCTGCCCGCCGCATGGCTGACCGCCGCGGAGCCTCAATATCCCCTTTGGGACGGCTCCGAGTCCGTCGCCGACTACGCCAAGAAAGCCAACCTGCCGCCGACGACGACGCTCGATTTGGATGGTGGAGTGAAGCTGGAGTTGGTCACCGAAGGATTACGATCTTCGACAAGGTTGCGGCAGTACCAGCATGATGTACACTGCATTGGCAATCACAATTTTGTTGTACGGTTTACGCTAGGAATGTCTTTCCGAAAATTGGAGGGGTTGTGAGGGCATTAGTTTTAGGCGGCAGCGGTTTTCTCGGTCGATCTATCGTACCCGCTTTGCAAGGAATGTCATCCGACGTAACGGCTCAGTTCGCGTCAAAACGGCATTCGTTTCCGTGGTCATGGGTTCGGTATGTTTTTCCCTCAGATGACATTGGACGCCTAATTCAGGAGCATGATATCGACACGATTGTCTGTGCGGCCACAATTACCGGACAGCATAAGAGTAGTTCCGGGAAACTCGACGATGCAGCATTGAATTCAAATCTCAAGCGGTTCGCTTTGAAAATTTCCAATCTTAGAGTCTTGTATGTATCGACGGATGCCGTGTTTCAAGGGGACAAGGGCAGCTACGGCGAGTGCGACCCTACCGATCCGGCAACCGAGTATGGTCGTGAGCAAACCATTATTGAGAACGCCCTGCGAGAGATGGTAGGTAATCTCCTGATAGTTCGAACGAGTTACATCTATGGGCACTCGGCTGGCAACATCGACCGTCGCTGGAAGAATGTACTGAGCCGAACTGGCCAAGGCGAAGAGGTTGAAGCTTCGATTCGAATGGTCAAGAGTCCCGTACGCGTGGACTATTTGGCTACTTTGGTCGCTCGCGCAGCGAACTCAAACCTGACTGGCGTGCTCCATGCTGCGGCTCCGCAAATGAGCGTCTATGATTTTTATCTTCGATGCGTCGCCGAACACGGCAATGAGGAATGGCGGCGAAAGTTGATCAAGGGAACAGAAACGCCTGTTGCGAATTCTTCGCTGGTATGTAACAGGCAAACTGAGATTCGAACACTTCTCGACGCATAATCTTACCGCTTTGCCGCCCGCGAGACAACGGCATCGGTTGGGACTCATTTCTACCGCCTTTCGCCCTTCCGGCCATCCAATCCCGGCGTCGGAAAACGGGCGATTGCGGGGCGTCTGGGCGAGGCGGGGGCGGAAAGGGGCATGTCGGATGGGGATTCGGCGTTTGGAACGCGCTGGGACGACGGGGGGGCGGCGCTCCTGACATGCCAGCGGCAGGCTGGATGCGGCTCATCCCTCATTCATCCCGCTCTGCCGCCCTGTCCCGCAGTACCATCTCCTCATGCAGCGCCCGCCGCGTGACGAACTTGACCAGTTCCGACTGAGCCGACGCCTTCCGGCCAAGCGCTCCCTTTCTGGCGACGGCCTCCGCAAGCATTTCCTCGGAGCAGGTCAGCAAGGTGCTGACATGCAGATGGCCGCCGAAGATCGGCACGACATATCCGGCGCAGAGCAGTCCTTCGACGCTCTTTTCCTTGTGGAGTTCGGCAAGAAGATCGAACCAGACGACGTATTCGTTCGGCTCGTCGAGTTCGTCAAACAGGCGCACCTGCTGCGACTCCTGACCGGGCAGCGGATCGAGGGCGCGGTGGATCGAGAAGCGGACGCCGCCGATGGCGCTCAGGTACTCGCGCAATTCGCCTTGAGCCGCTTCCGCATGCCGCTGCGCGTAGCCCTCGGCGACGGTCTGGCGACCGGGCCTGAAACCGTAGAGCGCGTAGAGGATGGCGTGCGCCATCAACACGTGCTCGTCGCCGCCGCCCTGCTTTCCGGTCAGGCCCAACTGTCTGAAGATGGAATCTTGAACTGGGCCGGAAATCTCCTCTGCCATCGTAGCGTGGAGATCGGGCAGCAGCTTGATGATCGCATCGTGCTGGGCACGGGTCATGGTGAGTCTCACAGTTCAAGTTACATTGGACTATCGGCCATTCCGGGCGCGGATCAAGCAGCGTATTTCGGACTTAACAAACCAGCGAGGATTCGTATAGACTCCCGTTTATCTAATCCACAGGAGGGCCCCCCCCGCCATGCCCCGCCCCAGCCCATAACGCGACAGGACTGACGTTGCCGCCTTCGAGTTCGATCTGGAGCGCAACCTGCTGGCCTTGCAGAGCGAGTTGACGGAACGGTCGTACCGTCCGAGTCCCTATCAGCGGACTTGCGGCAGATTGGCCGAAATAGCGGACTGTCGTCAAGCGGACATTAGCGGACGCTAACGTACGTCTAACCTACGAGCAGAGGAACACAGAATCAGCACAGGAAATTGTTGGGGTTATGAGAATGGGGGCGGGACGCCGGATGGAGAACAGCGGGCATCCTTGACCGACGCAGGATTTCGTGACGTGCGAGCGGCTGACGCAGCATGGACTGCGATTATGACAAGGCGGCATGCTGCGCTTCGATTACGATGGCGGCGAGCGATTACGACGGACGGATGCGGAAGATGCAGTTCGCCCTGCGCATGATTCCGACGAAGTACGATCTGCTCTTTGAAGGCCGGTGACTTGTACGTCGCACAAGTGTTCGGTTATCGTCACCGCTAAGGAGAGCACTACACCTATGGCAGCTACGCCAGCCAGCGAATTGATGCCGGTAGCCGCAGGTCCGGCGGACCGCATGGATCAGTCTTGCCTGTGTCCAATCTGCGGCGTATCTACAGCCTATCGCAATTATTTTGACAATGCTTTTTGGAAAAACTCTCCCTTAAAGTGCCCCAGTTGCGGAAACGGTCTTGACCGCGTCCCGACAATCCGCTCTGTAAAACTTAGCATTTGTCTTGACCTCCTTGCATGCGCGATTAACAGCGCATGGCTGGTGGCGATCCCAATGGGAAACTATTACGTCTATGCCGCACTGATTGTTGTAAGCTTGCTTGCTATTGTCCTCCCGATACGAATATTTCGTGAGGAGCCTCGCGTAAATATCGTCCTTCAAAAGTATAATTACTTGAGATCCGGACCATACTTGCTTTTAACACCCTTGACGATTTTCGTACCTTTGGCCAAAGATGATCCCGTTCGAACATTTTCACTGATGATACTGCTTTGGTGGACGGTATCCGTCGGTGTTCTCATTGGCGTAGGACTAAAAACTCAATTCAATGGGTGGTGGCTGATTGCAGCGTGGTGGGGCTGTCATGCGCTCTATGATACGTTGAGGCTTGTGCGCTATCAGCGTCCATCCGCTCAAGCATAACACTGCCTTTGCGTAGCAGCTGCACGGGCGGGGACGCCAACTGCGGCCTTACGGCGTCGGGGGCGGGGTCTTGCGGCTGGCTGGCGGAGCGGCTCGCGGCATTCTTCGGCCAATGCAAACATTCCAGCGCGGGCCTACAATCGCCCCCATGCGCCTCCTGCCGCTCATCCTGCTCCTGCCCGTTGCATGGCTGACCGCCGCCGAGCAGTCAACTTGGACAATAGGCTACCCCCGGCCACCGTCACGCGCTATGCTGCCAGTCGCATCGAACGAAAGATGCAAATTGTATTCGAAAGAGTCGGAGCGGAAAAATGAATCATGAATTCGAATCAAAACTCTGGAATCTAAATCAGCTCGGCACTGAATTTCGGTCCGCTGCCGAGGCGCACGCACGCGAATACTATGTTCTTTTTGGGCAACGCCTAGCCGCCATATACGTGTGGGGAAGCGTCCACCGCTGGGAAGCGATACCCGGAGTATCCGACACAGACCTGTTGCCCTTCATCGGTGACCCATTTAGGAACGAGGATGAAAGTTCGTTCTGTGAAGCGCAGAATAAATTGGACCACGAGTTTCCCTCAGCGAAAGCCTTTGTACGGCCCCGGCCCGTTGCCGTGTTGACCGAGAGAGGGCGGGCCTATCAATTGAGGCTCCATTACGATGCAACGCTGATATGGGGAGAGGAATTGGGTGCCGACTTGCCACTGATTCCCCCCGACGCGGCATGGGCAAAAGAGTGGATCAAATCGCCAAGTGAACTTATCCGCTTTGGGGCAGGGCTTGCGCCAAACAACTCAGATTTTACGTTGCCCAACGAACCAAATCAGAGACTTCGTAAACTCGCACGGCTGGTTGTGCAGGAAGGCAGTTGTGTTCTTATGGCGCGAAACGTTTTCCGATCTTTGAAGGTTGCGGATGTTGTGCCGCCGCTTTCGAGACTGTATCCTCAATGGACAACGTTCTTGCGGAAGACATACCATTATTCCCTCGAATTGAAGCCCGTCGGTGCTGACGATATCCGCCTTTATCTCGCTGAGGCCGTTCCATGGACGGAATGGGCAGAGGCGGAGGTCAGCAGGATAGCGCCTGTGAAATGAATGCAAAACACCGCTCTATAAATTGGGCGCTATCGCCCCCAAATGAAATATCGCCATGCCGGGAACGGGAATTACCCCGCATGATCCCTCGCGCCGCCTGCATCATCAGTCGATCATGGCATGCGGCCCTCGCGGCGGCGGATGAGCCATTCTGAAGCAAACGCAACGACGAATAAGATGCCAATTGAGAAAAGAAGGTCTATTGCGATTCCAGATTTTCTCCAGAATGGCTTTAAGCTATGCGAGTTGCCCGGCCCAAATGCAGTTACCGGCCATCCATATTCAGGGCAATTTGACAGTTGATCCCATGTATAGGGGTAAACAAAAATGACCTTTTTCGTTTCTTCGACAAACGATTTATCCGAATCTTCTTCGATCTGTCGGAGCAGCGCTGCGTTGTTGATTCGCGAATTCGCCCAAATCGAGCAGCCGATGAAAAACATCAGCAATATTGCCGTACTCAAATGGAACTGCCAGAATCGGCGCTTGAATTTATCGCTCATGGCTTGCGGTCTCTCGGCGGCGTAGAAAGGATTCGCAATTGAACAATTGCGCCGCAAGCATACCTTGCTTCCTATGGTTCCTTCTTCCGAAACCGCATGATCTGCAATTGATCGCCTTCGGCTGTGCTAGATAGTTTGTAGTTGCCCAACCGCGCAATCCAACGGACAACATTGCGCCGTTTCATGCCGTAAACGCAGACCGTAACGAGGGGCACGCCTTCGTCGTCTCCGCGGACGATCTTCATGTTCTCATGGTCCCAGAGATATTGCATCACCTCTGTGACGTGTCGTTCTCTGACCTCCAGCTCGACGCTCTTATCAAATTCCTCATGTGCCAAGATGCGGCGGGTGGCCGGCGATTCGAACCAGAGTTCACGGTCAGAAAGTTGGGTGAGTATCTTTTCAAGACGGCCGCTCAATTCAAGATCTTTCAATGTAGACACCGCCTCATCCAGCAGCGGCATGGCGCATTCGCCGAGCTTCAGGATTGTGTTCGTCGCCTGCTCACGCGCGGCAATGCCGTCTGCTGATAATGCGGTCATTGCTGCGGTGAAAGTTTTCTTGTCTGCTTCGGACGGCTCGCTTGGTTCCTGTTTGTCCCGCAACCGCTCGTCGAAGATGAACAGCGCTTCATCGCGGAAACGGTACTGGAGCTTGTAGAGCGCGATGACCCACATTAACAGGGTTTCGGCGGGCATGCCTTTGACGTGAAAAAGGGGCTTATGGCCATTACGGACGCCACCCTGTAAGAGGAGATTCGTTTTCGTGGCGATCCCGATTGCGCCGACGACGCTGGATGGCCACGTGTCGGTATGGTCGAAATCGATCCTCAATTGTAGCCGGCGCCGCAGGTCGTCGCCCCATCCTTTGGGAACGTCGTTGAGGACGAGATCGAGTTTGCGCGGCTGATCCTTCTTGATAATTAGCATACAGCCGCCGATGATTTGAAAATCCAAGTCCATCTTCTGAAGCGCCGAGCGAACCACTTCTGCGGCGGCACCATCGATTGGCATTGATTTAAGTCGCTGGTACGGATCAATACCGGCGTCAACAATGACATTAAGTGATGTGAGCTTAGCGATCGCGTCGCAGAAGTCGTCGAGGAAAGCGCTGTCATCAAAGTCGAACTTGAACGCGACCTTGCGGGAGAGCACCTCTTTGACCACTGCGTCCGCGTCAGGTTCGCCGACGGATTCGCCTGCCAATGCGTTCGCGCAACATATTGCTGCAATGAATACTGCCACGAGCCGACGGTATGGAAGACTCTCTTTCATTGCCTGTGGCTCTCTCTCATGTCTTGCGTCCTCGCGGCGGCGGACCGGCTTTTGGAAGTCTACTCCCGTTTTTGCAATCGTCGGCCTTCCCAGATCAATAAACTTCTTAACATTCCCGGCACTGCAAAAATTGTCCATTAACCAAAGAAATAAGGTAACGACCAAGGTAACATGCTTAAATTCGCATTTGTGAACCGATCACGGCGATACTCTACCAAGTTCGACAGGCAAAAGATGCAAAAAGTCGCTGACGGCCTACCGTTTCGGATACGTCTAAAATGCCCGTTCTGTCGTACTGTAGCGGGCTTTTGACGCTCATGCGACGACGGTCCTGCTGCAATAAGAAGATCGAAGGAAGCGGTGCAACTCGGCGCGCTTTTTGCCCCGTTATGGGACGGCTCCGAGTCCGTCGCCGACTACGGCAAGCGCGTCAACCTGCCGCCGACGCTGGACCTTGGCAATGGCGTCAAGCTGGAACTGGTCTTGATTCCAGCGGGGACGCCGGAGCCGGCGATGGATTGCCCTGTTGCCGTCTCGGCCGGATAGAATCCTCTTGGACGTTGATCCCGCGCGTTATCAACATACGATTGGGGCAATTCAATTTACCCCGAGGCGAACGACGTGGACAAACAAACGACCTCTCCCGAAAGCATCGCGTACATCGCGGCGCTGCGCAAGAATCCGCCATTCGGCGCCGCCGGATTCCCGCTCGCTGATCTTCGCGAAGGCATGGCGATGCGCCGGGATCCCGATCCCAACGCCGTGCGCTGCGTGCGAGCCGACATCGACGGAATTCCGGGCGAGTGGGTGATTGCGGCGGGCGCGAATCCGGACCTGCGCCTCCTCTATCTGCATGGCGGCGGTTACGTCTCCGGCTGCGGCGCCAATTATCTGATCATGGCCGGCCATATTTCGGCTGCGGCTCAATGCGCCGTCCTGCTTCCCGATTACCGGCTCGCGCCAGAGCATCGCTTTCCCGCGGGATTGGAAGATTGCATCCGCGCTTACCAATGGATCAGGTACGTTGGACCGGCGGGGCGCTCGCCGGCGAAAGTCACATTCATCGCCGGAGATTCGGCCGGAGGCGGATTGACGCTGGGATCAATACTGGCCTTGCGCGACCGCAAGCTGCCGCTGCCATGCGCCGCCATCGGGATTTCGGCGTTCACCGATTTGACATTATCCGGCGAGTCGACGCGCACCGAGGCGGAACTCGATCCCATCATTCATCCAAATTGCCTGCCCAATTTCGGCGAGCTGTACCTATCCAACGCCGCCGAGGCGAAAAATCCGCTCGCATCGCCGCTCTTCGGCGACTACCGCGGAATCCCGCCGCTGCTGCTGCAGGCCGGCGAGCACGAAATCATTCGCGACGACAGCACGCGCGTCGCCGCTGCGGCGCGTGCGGTCGGCGTTGACGTGACGCTTGAGATCTGGCCGGGAATGTTCCACGTCTTCCAATCCCACGAACCGCTGCTGCCGGAGGGCAGGAAGGCAATTGAGAGTATGGCGGCGTTCATGCGCGCGGCGATGAATAGGCGTTGAAAAATCGGTGACAGAGCACGGCAACTTGCCGTGCTCTGTCACCGATTTTAGATGGAACCGAAACCAGCCGCGCTTCGGCTTCTCGCTCATTGCTTGCGGCCCTCGCGGCGGCGGAGGAGGTACTCGGAGACGAAGGCGACTGATACAATGATTCCTCCACTGCACAGGACGTCAATGGCAATGATGCAGTGAGATTGCAATTTTTCTGACCATGGGACCGGTTCTATCGGATAATCTAACGGTTCAATGAAATGCCATTCTCCTGCGGTAAGATCACGTAATGATTCGGCCTCTTCGCTCATATAAAAATAACCCTTCCTTAAGAATGGAAATGGCCAGCCTCGCACTTCATCATAGGTCGTAAGTGTGCCGTCGTCGTGCCTCAAAAACATCGTGGGGCGAACTTTGGCGTTCTGATACACACAAACGCCCGCCGCGAGCATCATCAGCACCGCCGTCAGCAGATGGAACTGGAACCAGCGGCGCTTGGAGTTGAAGACCATATTGGGCCAAGCAATGTGGACATACTGCATTATTTCATCAAATTTGGCTGACAGGTCACGGTCGGACGCAACAGACCGCGTATCAAGAACAGCCTGCCTCAGTTCGCCCAACCATTCTGAAGAAGTCGTATATGCGGTTGACTGCACGCGCTCTAACGCCGATGCATCGTAACCTCGCGCCTTAAGGGTCTGAATCAGGCTTGCGCAATAATTGTATACCGCCTCGGGTGATCGCAACATCTCGAACCTCAGCGGCGATTGGGCATCGTCTCATCCATATCCCGCATTCTACCGCCGCCCCGCCATTCCGGCCATGCAATCCCGGTGCCGGGAACGGGCGGTTGCGGGGCTCGGGGCAGGAAGTGGCGGTTCCGTAAGGGTCGGGCGGCTTGGGACGGGCTGGGATGGATGCCACCCCAGAAGCAACGGCGGGCGTGAGATCGGGGAAGGTCGTTCAGCGAGTTCCATTTGTTGAACATTGGTATGGAACCGGGTTAGGATTCAAGCCGAAGCGTGAAGCTGCTTTGGGCGGTGTCAACGAATGAACAATGTCACGCGGCGTTCGTCAGTTCCAGAATCGCAGCTCAAGCAACGTTGTCGCCGACACTCCTGTTTCCGAGAATCAACCTATTTGTACTGCGCTCGAATCGACTCGTCAGAGATTGTAACCTCGGAAAATTTGTTGTCTTGAACGATCGCCGTCTGCGTTTTCTTACCGTTCCAACTACTTGTATAAAGCATACCGTCAACTTCCATCAACACGGTGTATTCACCTGCGGGCAGCGGAATTTGACATAGGCCTTCGTTGTCGGTAGTGCTTGTCGCAGTCAGCCGATCCTTCTGCACCTTGGCTGTTTCGTTCTGCGACTTCAAGTCAGCGCTGTCGAGTGCGCCTTTGTAAATATACACCTTTACCGCGACTGGCACATAGCCATCTTTAACTTTACGATCACGCAATTTCGGATGGTCGCTGTCGATCAGGAAGCGCTGAGCGGTGATCTTCAACCCCTGCTTCTCCGAATTCGGATCTGCGGCATGAACGCTACTTGCCGCCAGCACTACCGCGCAAACCATCATCATTCGCATGCAACGATTCTCCGGCCCGCTTCCGGGCGTATTTTTCTGCAACGTTCCATACGCGCAGATCAATATGTAGATGCAGACAGACGTTTGTCAACTGTTCCAAGGAGTTGCCAGAATCGGTGCTTGGGCTTCATCTCGTCCATGCCCCGCATTGTACCACCTTCCACCCTTCCGGCCATCCAATCCCGGCGTCTGAAACCGGGCGTTTGGGTGTCGAAGGGGTACGGAAGCGTTCTCTGGTTTCAGCGAGCCATCAAGATGTTTCGCAGGAAAAGCGATCCAATATCGCCTGAAATTGCTGCCTAGATCAGCAGAAGCTGATCGAATCAATAGCCCTGCCCGCCAAACAGGTGGCACCTTTGCTGAAGAAAACTCTTCTTTTCGCCAGCAACGTGAACCCGATCGAACCAGCAAACGGGACATTTTCTTCAGCGGGTTTTCTCCAGCAAGAACAAATGCATTCTCAATTATTGTTTAGTCTTTCTCATTCAGGGCCGCCAAATGAGCATAACTTCTTCCGTTAACGCGGTAAGAGGGTCTTGATTGACGGAAATCAAATGTTTATGTGCACGGCGGATAGCGCGGGAAACTTCGGGGTGAGGATGATCCTTGCTGGGTTTGACGGCACAAGCTACACAGAATTTCGCGTCGAGCTGAAGTAATTCTTCATGAAAATTGTGGATTGAGCCGTGATGTGGAAGTGCAAATGTAGCGACTGAATTGAAAAACTTCCCATAGTGTCGTTGAAATGCGAGTCTGCGTGATTTTGTTTTTAAATTAGCATCGCCGGTTCCAAGCCAAGCACATTTGTCTTGGAATCTTCCATTCGGCATGAATGAAGTAAACATACGAACTTTAACATGTTCATCGAGGTTGATTGGCCCCGAATAAAGCGACATTGAGGTTAAATTTCTGTTTTCACGAATGGTTGAATAAGCTTTTTTAAGCTTCTCCCGTTCATCAAAACTCTTCAAGATTGTAAATATTCGAGATTGGTCGAGTCGCATGGTTTTCGTGTCAACGAGATCTTTGAAATCGCTTTGAAGTCGTTCGACAAAGAGTTTCTCGCTTGAAGGTTCTGGATGAACAAAAGGGAGAAACATCCAATTTATAATATATCCAGAGGCACTGAGTTGTAGCGGTACGTGGTTCTCGATAAAATGTACGTTGGGACGTGGTGGCTCGGCTTGGTCAGGGAGGAGTTGATCCTTAAAGAGATCTTCTTTGAAATGCTGCTTCATTGTCTCCCAATCGAATGTTACCCGAGGCACAGGCGAAGGGGGCGATGTAACTTCTGGCCGAACTATGTCTGCTGGACCTCGGTCACTTGGAAGGACGAAAATAACAACGTCAACGCCTCGCTCGCCGAGCCATCCGGCCGGGTCTTGGCAAAATCTTGCGTAGGAAGAGTCCAGACGACCGCCTAGAAGCCCATCCGCGATAAGTCCCAGCCGCTCAGCTTTCGAGATGTATGGCAGGATTGCAGTATGAATTTTGAGCTTCAAAAGCAGGCGGTCGAGGCCGCCAACATGGTCGAAGTCAAAATGCGATATGAAAAGCACGTCCGCTAAATCGTTGCGGCCGAGGTATTCCTCGATTGCAACAAGCAACAGGTCCGTGTTATCAGATCCACAGTCGTAAATATATTTGAATTCGCCTCCCATAAATTCGACATTTGCAGCATGGAAAAATCCTTGCCCGACAGAGTACTGACGACGGCGATGTGTAATCATCAATTCTGAGGCCATTTAATGCTCCATTTTTACGTCGAGCTTATTTCACGTTGAACCGATAACCACCATCTTCTCGGCCCCAGATCCCTTGATGTATTTCTCGGCAGCCGCGAGCAGTCGCAAGTTGTCCTCGGTCATTTTTAAACATGAGAGTCCGGGCTGAACCAGCGCAATGACGAAGCGCGTAAAAAGAGTCGCCGATAGCGCTTCTTCAAAGTCTTTCTTGTCGCCCTTTATGAACGTGGACTTGCCATGTCGCTTTCGCATGTGGTTCACAAGTTCCTCGGGACGCTGAACCCAATGAACGGATTTCACAACCTGTCCCGCGACTTCGTAGATGTCGTCCACTCGGTCACCTGCAAAGTCCTCGGCAGATCCTTTGCAGTGAAAGAACCAAACTTCTACGACGCCGCCGTCGTTCCTGATCGCTATGAAGTCCGCGACTTCTCCTACTCGATGGTCGTAGAAGATCGTATGGAAGTCCATTGCGGAGAGATGTTTCTTCAAGAACTCATGTATGCTTGCTTTTCCGCTAGACGGTGCTCCGAATTCCTTGGTGATGTCAACGCCCAGAGCCGCCCAATCCTCGCTCTGGATGACAGATCGGTCGAAAGGTGGAATGTCAACAGGGACGGGGAAGATTTCGTGGCCCGAAAACCGCGTGAAATCGTGGAGGTAAAAGCTAAGCCAGCAGTTGTTGATGTAGGATATGAAGTCGAGCGTATCGTCTCCATCTTGTACCGTTAATTGCTTCTGAGAAGGATTCGTCTTCTGAAAGAACTGGGCACGATTCAAATGGAATGTAAAGGGCCATTGAAAATCCTTCGTCGAAAGAAGCAATGAAACAGACTTCTCCGTTCCTTCTTTTCCGATAACTGTAAGCTCTGCATCCAAGAGATTGTACTCGCGCTTGCCGTAGGCGAGTCGGGGCATTCGATGGTAGGTTTCGAAATGCCAATCTGCCGCGATGACAGCGCCTTCGATCTTCTCAAGGGACTTGCCGACAGAAAGGTTATCCAACTTAGAGCCTGTAACGATCTCGCCGCCTGTGCTTAGCTTCTTCGCGAGCTTCTTGCACCAGTCGATCAATTCCGGTATCTGAACGTTCTTGTTACTCCAGATCTTCGAACTGCTGCTGTAGCCCAATGTCGTCGAACCGCCATCCTCTTCGGCTCGCGCTGCGATATGCCCGCGATGGAATAGCTGACTATCGGTAGGACCAACGGCCTCGTGTGCTTTGCTGCCAGCAACGGTTCTGTAGGTCTCTGTGCTCGCAGAGACGACGCGGTTCCGCATACCTAAATTGAAACATTCGACTCTCTCCAGACCGCGAAGAACTCTGTTTATTATATGTAATGGCAACGGACGATGGTCTTCGCCAGTGTACATTTCGGCAATGGCTTCATAGAGAGAAAGATGATGCTGAGAGGAATTGATAAATAAAAGGTTGGATGACTGATCGTAGTAGATGACGATGAGGTCGTATTCAGCGTTGCTGAGTAGATCAATGTCCAGCCATCGCGGCTTCTCTTCCCGCTTAGTCAGGAAGACAACAGAATTGAGATCTGAAGAGACTCGTTTGAATACAATATTTAAACCAGCGAAGGACTCGAATTCCATTCCGATATCAACGGGCGCGAATACTTCATATACCTTGAGATGACAGTATGGTCGAAGAGCAAAAAGGGAAAGATCTTGAACGTCTTCATCTTTGGTAGTTTCGATCTCTTCGAATGACTCTAATGATTCGCGGAACTTGACTTCGGCGTCTACCCTTGTGCCGGCGAGATTCAGGACAATCTCGGGCCATACGGCGTCTTCTTCGTAGAGCCGCTTAGCTTCAAACTCGATGTCGTTGGGAATTGCCAATAACTTGGCCTCACCGATCTTCGAGGCTCCTGTTCTCGCGAACCTACCGATGAACTGCAAAGTGACTGCAAGCGATTTGTGAGGCGCATGGACTGCGGCGATTTTGAGCGCAGGAAAGTCAAATCCCTCGCCCATCATGTCAACGCAGAGAATGCCGTCCAGCGTGCCGGACTTCAGATCGTCGATGGACTTTTGAACATGCCGCTGGCTGTAGCCGCTGTGAATGACCTTCAGTTTCAGTTTGGTATTCTTTTCGTAGACCTTGGCCAATTCGTTTGCGCGCTTCTTTGAGTCAGTCCGGACCATCAGGCAGTGATCTAACCCCTCTTCCCTATCCGCTTTTAGCGTCTTTTCTGCGGCTTTCGCGATGGCGACATCGCCGGGCTGACCTTCCAATACCGAGACCGGGATATATTGAATCTTGCTGAAGATCTTATCTTCATAGGCGAGCCGCAGGGGGTAGCTGTAGATGAACTTGCCCTTAATCTCTTGTCGGTCTCGCCGAAACGGCGTTGCAGTGAATAACAGTTTCTTTGCCTTCGGGAACGCTCTTAGAATCTCAGACCATGTTTTCGCCGGGCTATGATGAGCTTCGTCAATGATGACTAGATCAAAAAGATCGTCGGGCGCGGGCGAAACTCCCGGTTCGGCTGGACTGACAGTCTTTGGCGTTGCGACGCTAATGTCGAACTTGCGCAAACTTTCCCATTTCGCCGTTGTATTGAGCCTGTTCTTTATGCAAGTCGTCTTGGGTTCATTGGCCAACGTAATGACACCCAGCTCCCGTAGCTTGGGGAAGTTCAGCGTTTCACCATGAATTTGATCTCGTACAAGGACGCTCGGCGTAACGATCAAGACCCGGTTCGATCTCAAGAGAAACGGAGCCGTTAGTAGGACCGCAGTCTTTCCAGACCCGGTAGGCATTACGACAATAGCTGGATCGTTTCTGATTGTAACATGAGAGGCGATGGCATGGATTGCGCCATGCTGCGCATTTCGTAGACCTACTGCGGACGGACCTTCGA
This sequence comes from Chthonomonadales bacterium, assembly GCA_038231675.1. Lineage (GTDB taxonomy): Bacteria > Armatimonadota > Chthonomonadetes > Chthonomonadales > Chthonomonadaceae > JBBRKX01. The sequence continues at coordinate 14,975 of JBBRKX010000004.1, forward strand.
ACGGCAAACTGATATTCAGATAATTGTCGGAAAAGTAGCTCATAACAATCCCCCTTGGTCCCGCAGCGGACGACAACTCAACCTGTAAAGATAATAGATACGGGAGGCACAATGCCAAAACGCTAAGAATCCGGAACTAATTTTTGACCCCATAAGGGGTAGAACCTCGTCTGGATTGTGGAATCCGACCGGAAATAACACCGTTGACCGAACAGATGGAGTGTCATCATCGGGTAGATTGAATTAGAACGTTTGCCATAAAAAATATTGAGCGACGGGATAGGAAATCGAACATATGTCATTCTCAGAACTCGTGACCGCGCATGTCGAGCGCTACCCCGAAGTCAAGATGGAGCAGGTATTCGAGACCGCCAGAACTGAGCTTGCGGGCAATCTACCCGATCTGCCTGCAATCCGGTCAAAGGCCACTGCGGGCATAGTCTTCGCGTTCAACGAGTTTCAGGCAATCCGCGCCCTCGTCAATGGGCAACAGTCGCCGTCCCCAATCAACGACATCTCGCGGATTCCAAAGGCAGACAAGACGAGCATCTTGTCGCCCGCGTTGGAAGTGGCCGTAAGCGATGCCGTCGCCGACGCGATCCGGCTGCATGGCGCGACTGATACGCTCAGCCGCGCGCTCGGGAACATTCGGAGCGCATACGAATTGCTCTTGACGCTTTTGTCATAGGAGGGAAGTATCATGCCAGATCCTATCGAACATGTCGTTGTACTGATGCTTGAGAACCATTCTTTCGACCAAATGCTTGGGGCTTTATCCTTCTTGCGACAGCTTCGCCCGAAGTTCCATAAGCAGCACGCCGAGATGATTCTTGCCAGATCCACTAAACGGGTCTCGGGTTGGTCCCAGAACGGTCTTACTGTGGTAGTTTTGGGTGCAGTTGGTCGTCTCGCCGTCGTTCGCGGGCAGGCTGGGCAGGCTGGCCACCCTCTTTTCCATTGCTTTCTTCACTTCAATTTCTCTTCCTTGATTCTGCTCGCAACCGGAAACAGGGTGGCCAGCCTGCCCGAGGGTGGCCGGCAGATCGGTTTCAGTCCCAAAAGAGGCCTCTTCGGTCGTTTGCGTGTGTGAATTATGTACAAGTCGAAGGCCCATCCAGACGCGCTCCCTGCGGCCATCGGCCAGCCGCACCCTTTTGGGGGTCAGGTTGACCGCGTCACCGTAGTAGCGCTTGACCTCGGCGACGAAAAGCTGGGTTGCGGTTGGACTACGACCGTTGTCCTCAACATGACGGCAGTATGCCTTGTAGAGGTCAAGGTTGCAGGTGATTGCTTGCCTGTCCAGTTCGCAGCACTCGCCCAAGAATACGGCTGCCGGATTGTTCTCCAGCCGTTCCCGTTCCCGTTCGATCCGACAGAGTTCGGGCTCCTCGAACCGCGTTCGCTGGTTCAATCGCTTCAGTCCCTCCAGCGCCCAATTGAGCAGGCCGGGAGCTTCGCTGTCCCAGAACTCGACTGTCGAAAGTCGTTTGTCTTGCCGATTGTAAGGAATGGTCTCGCCGAACTTGACGACGAGCAGTCGTCTCCAGATGCCGTTCGTCCTGTCGTGGAAGCGTGGCATCTGGTTCGTGGCGAACGTCAGCCGGGCAGTCGGCGACATGGTAAAGGCCGGCTTATGCTTCTCCTCGATGGTGACGGAAGATCCTCCGACGAACGCCTTGAACATACCCTCGTTGACCTTGTCCATCTCGCCGATTTCCTCGACGATGTTCGCCAGCTTGCCTATGGTCGCGGCGAGCGGGAAAGTCCTCTTGGGATCGAACGCCTCCAATCCCACCGAGGAGAACGCAGATTGCCCGAGGAGCGCCTTCATTGCGCAGCACGTCACCGACTTGCCGTTCGCACCTTCGCCGAGATAGAACATCGCTTTATGCTGCGACATGTCGTAGGTCAGGTTGTAGCCGAACCATTCTTGAATCAGTTCCCGTGTCGACTGGTCCGGTAGCACCTCCGCGATGAACTTCGCCCAAGACGCAGACTTGGCCGTCGCGTCGTAGGCGTAGGGCAGCGAGGTGAGGGTGAAATACTTGTTCGTATGTGCGAGCAGGCTGGTCTTGCCGTTGAGCGCGTCTTCGATATTGAGTATTCCGTTCGACATGGTCATGTAGTTGGCCGGTAGCCGGTCGTCGATCCAGAACGGAGCATCCTTGTTCTCGGCGATGACGCAGAAGCCTTGAAGGTTGGTGATGATGTTATTGATGAAAGAGGTCGTGACGCGCTTCCGCTCATGCGGAATCGTCTGGAGGAAGGAGGAAATGTCGGCGATGAGCCAGTGCGATCTGGTCGGCTCATAGTGCCTGCCGTTATAGGTGAACCATGATCCGCGCCAGTAGCGAAGATTGGGGTCCTCGGGCGTGCCTAGATTGCGTGTAATGACGTATGCTTCGGCGAGGTCCGCCGCGCTGTTCTGCCGGGTCTTCCATCCCCGAGGATATCGGGTATAGCTCAGCAGCCGCTTCCATTGCTTAACGTCCTGATGAGGATTGCAACCTTTCTCCGACAAGATCGACAGCGCCTTCTTGATCGACATGCCCCAGTCGTTGCAGAAGTGCCGCATGTCATACCAATTCCGCTCGCCGAGCTTCGACCGTCCGGAAAAATCGCCCGGCTTCCAGTCCTCCAGCGCCACGCGCTCGACCGAGTCGTCCTCTTGAGTCTCGTCGAACTCCTTCGCGTTTCCGGCCCATGATCCCCGGTGCCCCTCTGCATTCGAGCAAGCAAGCGCCTCGACAATGATGTCCGCTAGATCAAGGACCGGCTTCGTCTGTTCCTCGATGACTTGGAAGCCCTTCTCAGTTGGGTGTTTGACCCAGAACCAGAACGCTTGCCGTCCGAGGTTCGAGCGGTCGGCGAGTAGGCCGATTTTGCGCGCAATGTACTTCACGATCTTGACGCCGTCTTCCCGAGTGAGGTCGGCGTCGCCGGGAAGCATGTGCTTGATGTGGATGCCGGTACCGGATTTTGAGCGTCTGATCTCGGCCTCGCCAAGCACTTCCCGGACGCGGTATGCATCGCGTAGCGCGGCGTCGAAGCTGACGTAAGAATCCATGCCATGCCCGAAGTCGAGATCGAAGCCGATCCATCTGATCTCTCCCTTATGATTGTAGGAGGTCATTCCGAGGGCTTCAGTCTGAGGCATCAATCCGTCGAGATTGTTCTTCACTTCAAATACGTCGCGGTAGTCCTTAACGATGATGCATTGATCGCGCTGGAACCACGGCTCGATCCATTTGGACGCGGAATCGCTGGCGATCGCGTCGAAGAGGGTTTGATAGGTAGAGTTTGGGCTTTTGATTACTGCAACGGGGTCTGACATTTTCGATCCTCCAGATTGTGCGAGGATCGATCTTCGAGTCGCCGTATAATACTCTCAGCATAGTGATCGTACCTCGTAGTGAAGAAACCCGGAGTGATGGCCGAGTTTTTTCGTCTTTAGCCATCGTCCAGAACTGTCTGGAAATGAATGGCCCCCTCAGCGCGGCGAAGCTTTGAGGGGGCCTTCAGTTTGCGCTGTCGGCTCACGCCGATTGCGCCACAGAAAATCTCGTCAAGTCACGCCGCGCTTCAGGTCCTTCTCCTGCGCTGCTCGATGCGAGCGTCTCGCATCGATTAGCAGCAGTGTCTGTCGAGATGGGATTATACAGCGCATCATTCCCGCAGATGTGCTTGCCGCTTGGCGGCAGGTCAGGCTTTATGATCGGTGCTGTGTGCTCCTTCTCAGATTTTTCGGAGCCTCGCGGGGCGACTTCTTCTGTCTTGCCGACTTGGCACCATTCCTCTGCGAGATGATCTGAGCCTTGCCTTGATCGGCCAAAGCTCGAATTGCAGCCAGCAGTGGACTCTTGCCGAGAGCCGGAGCCACGACCGTCAGCGTTACCCTCACGGAGATGCGCGTGAGATAGTAGATTGCGTAATCTGTCGGTGACATCGTGGCTCTCTTGGCAAATCGGCCGATCGATCTGAAGCAGGATGGAACTCCGTCAGCGCAAATTATCAACCGATGGCGCTCACCCCAAGCCAGCGGGTCAGTGCATAGGAACCCGATGAAATCGACGAAACCAGAAGCGCCCTTGAAATTTGTCACGTTCACTTTTTCTTCGTCGCTGAAATTGGCGCTCAGGCGCACCAGCGCCTCATGCGCTGCCGGCTCATCGGCGTTGTCGATCAGAACGATGTTCATTTCATCTCCCTCTGGAAGGCTGCATTTAAAGATTCTCTTGTAGTCGCCGCACTTCCTTGCGCGGAAAGTATTGAAGATGGCTGAATTCTTGGCGACTTCCGCCACTGCGGCAATAAGCCTGCGTCTGGCCTTTCCTCGGACCTTTTTCGTGCGCGGCGACGGCCTCAGCCTTCGTCAACTATGGATCGAGCGGCAGTCCTGTCGGCATGGATACTTTCCTCCAAATTTTCGTCGGCGCGGCCAATCCGCGATCATGCCTGAACTCTACATCACGTTTACACGGATCTTTCCGGACCTGACTTGGCCGCAGTTTTCTTGGTCTCAGGCTTGTAGTTGTTGAGGTATTCGATGGCCTGCTCGAACGTGCCGGAGAAATGCGCAATCTTCTTCCATGGCTTCTGCGGATAGGCAATGCCCATGTGGACGGTGCCGTCGAACAGATCGCAGCAAGCGGTAAAGCCTTTGGCCTTGGCGAGGTCCATGACCTTGTTGCCGAGCGGCACGTTCTTCATGACCTTGTTGGCATCCTTGCGCTTCTGAATGGTCTCGTAGAACAATCTGACGACAGACCGCTTTGTCGCTGGAGGCTTTTCGGTCGAGGCCGTCTTGTAGCCGCGCTTCTCCCAAATAGCCGCAGATCGCAGCCGTTGCGGTCATATGAATGTCATCGCCGTTCTCTTTGCCGATGGCCTCGAACTCGGCGCGTTTGGTTACGTAGATCAGGAGCAGCATCTGGTCGATGTTGTCCGCGTCGCCATGATGGATCTGGCCCTTTGGCGGGCCGTTCTTTCTAGAACAAGCGTCGCAATACATCTGCGCGCTGGGATCTATGCCTTGATCCATCTCGACGGGCTTCTTGCGGGTGCGGCAGTAGATCTGAGGGAACTCTTCGAGCCTCTCCAGCCGCTCGGCTGCGGTTTCGCTGACTTTCTGATCGCTGGTCTGCGGCCCGATGGTCTCGCGCTTTGTTCCGATGTGCTCCGACGAAATCGGCGTGAAACTTACTTGTCTCTTTCTCTTGGCCATGATTCTCTCTCCTTAAGATGCAGTCGTCACAAAGTTCCGCGTCGACGGTCATGATCATTTCAGCACCGCACTTCTTGCAATTCATTCCGCGCTCGCTTTCTGGTCGCGTACCAACGCGACGATCTGGACACCGCTGTAGATCTCGTCGATCAACGCCAGAATCGTTGGCATGGCGTCCAGCAGGATCGCCGCGTCATCCGTTAGCTCGCCCTTGTTGTTGCAGCCGACGACCGTCTTGCTCCAGCCGTCGCAGATGCGGCTGAGCGGGCCCTGACCTTCGTCGCCTTCGAGGTACGCGAGCACCTTCCCGTCATCCGTCCCGAACAGACAGGGGCAGCGCGCCTCAAGTTCGAGGCCGTCGGAGACCGCACCGTCGACCTCGTGCTGCGTCCCCATGCGCTGGTAGATACAGCAGATGCGAGTCGCCGGGTTAATCACAGTATCGGAATACTGTTCCCTCCGGTGAGGGGGTCCGGCTTGCGCTTGCAAGTGATCATTCCGACCTCGACGCGCGCCTGTCTGTACATTTGCATTCGTGCTCCTTCCCAGCCTCGTGGCCGAGGCACTGCTGGGTAACATTGTGTTTCCGACGCGATCCCATTCAGTGCTACTTGCTGTGAAGAGTAAATCTTTGAGGTGATTGTTTCAGGTCGCACCGGGATTTCGCCGAGCTGGATCTTCTGTGGTTTGCGTCTAGGCATTTTAGTTCTCTTTCTGCCGTTCTTGCGGCTAGTTGATGCGGTACACGAAGCGGACAAGGGGATTGCCAACTTTCTTTCCGAACAAACGGAATATCGCATTTCCGAGGTTCATCAGGCCGCGCTCTGGAATTTTTCCGTCCAGATCCTTAATGAGATTTATCTGGACCGTCTTCTGCTTCATGGCTCCCATAAGCGCCATTTTCTGCGTTTCGGAAAGATTGAGATTTGTGGGCAATTGCGGCTTGATTGGACGAATGTTAAACCTGCCGATCAGTACCCATTCGCCATTGCCGTTCCTGCTAGATATTTTCCCATCGTCACCAGAATAGGACGCCCGGAACTTCCGACCGTTGAGCGTGAATTCTTTCATTTCTGCTTTCCTTTTCATTAGGCGCGGACCATTCCGCGCTCGATCAAATCAACTACCCTGCACTTACACGCTCCAAATTCCTACTAACGACATTGATTGCCTCGACGAGTTCCATGTCAGTAGTCCTGACTACCCCGCCTCGATAACTAAGTACGGTGTCAAGTAAAAGGCCGCTGTCCACAAAGATCTTTTTGACCATTTCGGTTAGTGCGCCTTTGCGTGCGTTACTTCTCATAGCGCGTTCTCCTTGCACAGATCGTCGAAAATAAATTTTCAAGTTCGCAAATCACGCAGCAAATCTATTGAACAAATGATTCCGCCATCGGAATCAATCCAATGTGCTTATTTGTTTGAAAGGATACACAGAGTCGAGTCGATTAGAGGTCAATCCAGCAAATAGTCGCGCAGATTCCAATACGGTGGCGATGTTACGATGCAATTGACTGAATCAGAGGGCATGGTCTTTAAGACTTTCAAGGCGTCTCCACACTTTATCTTAATCGAGCTCCTTTCCCCATTCGGTTGCGGCTGGGATTGCAATTTGATTGCCATTGATTTCCCCTTCGGCGTACTTTCCTTCGGCGTCGGCAAAACTTTGGCGACGGCCCGGCAGACTGCTTCCATGAGCTTTGGGGGAATTCCGTTTCCGATCATACGGTACTTCGTCGCTATCGAGCCGATCGGAACGAACGAATCCGGAAGCCCCATGATTCGGGCGTACTCGCGGACGGTCAGATAACGCGTAATGATCGGTGACGGCATCGTCGCCGTATGCTTGGCATCGAAGTCGACGCGATAACCGGGGTTGATGAGACATGACTTGTCGCCGTGGGGATTTGATGATAGGGCCCCAGACGGCTGCGGCCATGACGGCCGCCGCATCCAAAACCCGGCTTTCTGCAATGCTATGGCGTCAGCAGAATCGATGCCCGGATGGACAGGCATCGAGCATTTCAAGACAGATGGTCCAGTACGCAACGCTCCCGGTGTTGATACCCAAGCGTATCTCGCAGCCAACCCTGCAAACGGTTCCTTTTCATTTGCCTTCAACTTATCAAGCAGTACTCGCATCTTCGCGGGCGGGAGATTCTTCCAGTTTCCACCGGGGGGGATGTCTACTAAATACCATGCTCTAATTGCGGACAATTTTGCGATGCCGAGCATGTCTTCAGTCAGAAATTTCGCATGCGCCTGCTCACCGTTCTGAATTGCATGCAGTTCTCGCTCGAAGAGATCGTAGATACAATTCTTGAGCGTTTGGTACGGCAGCAGCTTGCTGTTCTTCTTGCGTTGGTCGACGTCGCCATAGATCGGTTCGGGACAGGCTGGGACGTTCAACCCCTTTTTGATAGCGATGAGGAATGCTCGTTGCCGATGTTGCGGTACGCCGAAATCAGCGGCGTCCAGTACCCAAAGACGCCAGACGTAGCCGAGTTGTTCCAGTCTTGCGGTCGCCGCGCCGAACTGCCACGAGCGGCGAACCGGCTCGACGTTTTCAGCGATATAGAACGTAGGTTGGTAGGCACGCACCCATTCGATGGCGTCTAGAAAAAGACAGGAAAGTTGCGATCCTGCTTTCTCTGCCTTCGATCCGGACTTACACGTGGCAAAATCATTGCAAGGTGTCGAGGCTACGATTCCACCGACAGTCGGAACCATTTTTTTCGCGTCAACGATGGTCTCCGGATTGGCAATGTCGGCGCAGAGAGTCGTGACGCCCGGATGATTCGCCTCGAACGACGCGAGAAACTTCTTCTCGATGTCTATGGCAAGGACGGTCTGAAAGTATTTGGACGATCCGTACTCGCCGACGCCGGTTCCGGGGCAAAGGGAAATGATGGTTGGCTTTTTCATGTTACTTGCCCTCCATCTTGACGATCAGACCGCCCTTGATCGCGTTGAGGAACTGCTCGTTCTCCATCGCTGCCCCGATGTAGGGCCGGATGTCATTGAGATCCTTCTTGTCCTTTGGGATGATGAGTTGGAACGCTCCGTCGCCTTTGCGATGGATGATCTTCGGAGCCGAGAGATCCATCTCGACGTTGCCGATTGACCGGGACTTGTTTGCCCGATTGCCGGCATCTTTCTTGACGGGGTCGTTTTCAATTTGCTGTGTATCTTTGGGATCGCGGATGATCCCGGCTGCGACGTACGCATCCGTAAGAGTCCAGCCGTCTTCGACCTTCAGCCCGTTCTCGACAGCTTCGGCGAGATGCCGATACCGATGCCCCTGCATGTAGCTGAAGCGGCAGTTCTCTTTGACCCAATCTTCCTTGAACCTGATCCAGCCGTCCTTGCCGCGCTGCTTCCCTTTATTGAGCTGGCCGATCTCCCGATCCGCCTGTCCGAACAGCCGCCCGATCACGCAGGCGTCCTTGATGTCCAGCTTGGCGCGACCGAGCATGCACTTGTGCAGCTCGTTCATCTCGGTCTTGATTTCTTCAAGACCATGTGGTTTGTTGGTTGTACGCTTCATGGCGCTCTCTCCACTCGTTTGAAGGCGGTTCACCGCCTTGACAAACGTAAAGAGCGCTCTTAACTTTACCCTACTTGTTACACCTTGTGCATGTCGCGTTCTGCGACGCGGGACGTTTATATGGACTTGATTTAGAGTGCGTCCCAAAATCCAATCGCACTGTCACAGTTTTTGCACTATGCGGCGCGCCTTGTGTGAAAGACGTTTTGGGACGCACTCTAAGTTGAAACTAAATGAGGTAGGCGAATTTGGCTCTCAACAAGCCGCGGAAGAATAGAATAGTGGACAACCCTTAAATACGAATCTTTGAGCCTTCGGCGGATGCTACAGATGTTGATCGATGCAGCAGAATTGACCACTTGCCTGACAAGCGTTCGCCGACTGCACAAACGTATCGCCGCCGCAGCCGACTGGATGCCCGCGACGCCATTCAGATCGGGCGGTTGTTGACGGACCTCAAGACTAAGTTCCATGACGGCGGCCGGAGCATCTTCCGGCGATCATGTAGCGATTCACTTGGCGGTATGAGAAGCCGAGGTAGCCCCGGCGCGACCGACAACATCGCGGCATAATACGGCCTTCGATGGCTGTCGGGACCTCCGGGCGGCCGGAACAAGCGCTCGATCTGGACCGTGCCTGCGATGCCGACAAAGTCCTGCCATCCGGCTTCGTTCCCGCTGGATCTGATTGAGCCGATGATTCTCGCAGGATGTCCCCTTGGCGGCGTCGTGCTTGATCCGTTCTGCGGCGTTGGAACGACCGCGCTTGCGTCAAAGCTGCTGGATCGCAGTTGCATCGGGATCGAGTTGAACCCGGATTATTGCGAAGAATCGCGGCATCGGCTTGCTGGAAGATTGTCGGTAACAGACTGATACCGACGAAGTGCGAGCATCTCGCGGTCGATAAACGTTGAGCTTGTTGAGATGCGTAAATTCTTTGGCTCGTCTCGATGCCAGCCTAATGCCGATGAAAACCTATCTTTTCTTCAGCAACGGCAACCTGTTCGACCCAGCAAATGAGACGTTTTCTCCAGCAAGTTTTTTCCGGTAAACGGAATTTTCATCGCCGATAGAACTTACTATCGTTATCTTCTTTCGATGTACATTCTATCGGATCGGGGTTGACTTTAGGCCGATAGAAGTTACATTGATTATAGACAATAGATGTCATTTCTATCGAGACGACGATGAAGACGGTCATGCCAACTGTAGCGAGCGCGAAGACAATCTTCGCCAAGCATAATGGAACGCTTTCGACGATGGAAGCGATCCGTCTGGGCGTCCATCCGGAGACTCTCTACCGGATGCGCGACGGCGGCGATCTCGTCCAGATCGGACGCGGACTCTATCGTCTGGCAAAGCTTCCGCCGCTCAAAAATCCGGATCTCGTTGCCGTCGCGCTGAAAGCTCCGAACGCTGTCATCTGCCTGATATCAGCGCTGTCATTCCATGAACTGACGACTCAGATCCCTCATGAGGTTTCAATTGCTCTTGGGCCGGGGGGTAAGCCGCCGCGCATCTCTCATCCTCCGATTCGAGTTTACCATCTCTCCGGAAAGGCGCTCAGGGAAGGGGTCCAGACCCATGAGATTGATGGCATTCCGGTTCGCATCTTCGGCCCCGAAAAGACAATCGTAGATTGCTTCAAATTTCGCAATAAGATCGGGCCAGACATCGCAATCGAATCGCTCAGGATATATCGCCGTCGTAAAGGCGCTTCAGTGGACGAACTGCTGAAGTTTGCGCGGATCTGCCGAGTCGAGAACGTCATGCGACCGTATCTTGAGACTGCATTTGCATGAGCAAAAAAGGCCAACCCCGCAATCTCGCCGCCTCCGTCCATGCCAGACTTCTGGAGAAGGCTAAGGCTGAGAACCGGCCCTACAACGAACTCTTCCAGTATTACGCTATGGAACGAATGCTCTACCGGCTATCCATGTCGCGGCATTCAAAGAAATTTATTCTCAAAGGCGCGCTGATGTTTACGGCATGGGAAGTTCCGATGTCCCGTCCGACGATGGATATCGACCTACTCGGACGAACGAAGAACAACATCGACAATATAGTTGCCATCATTCAAGATATCTGCCGCGAACCCGTCGAACCTGACGGCCTTCATTTCGATCCGAACAGCGTCGCAGCGGCAGAGATCGTCGAGGACGCCGAATATGGCGGAATCCGGGTAACGGTCAGAGGGCGTTTTCTCGCCAACGCAAAGGTTCTGATTCAACTGGACATAGGCTTTGGCGACGTAATCGTCCCCAGCGAAACTTCGACGACCTATCCGACGATTCTCGACTTCCCTGCCCCGGTCCTGAAAGGTTATAGCCGAGAAAGCGCCATCGCTGAAAAATTCGACGCGATGGTTAAACGCGGAATGACAAATTCGAGAATGAAAGATTTCTTCGATGTCTGGTTTCTTTCCCGACGATTCAAGTTTGACGGCAGCGTTGCTTCCGATGCGATCCGCAAGACATTTGAAACAAGAGGCCGACTGATTCCTAAAGAACCAGTTTATTTCTCTGTCGAATTCATCGAAGCCAAAGGTCAGCAATGGCGAACGTTTCTTCGGCGGGGAAAAATGAAGGATGTTCCAGAAAGCTTCGGAGACGTAGTAACGGCCATCTCCGGCTTCCTGCTGCCGATGGTTTCAACAATGGTTGAGGGCAAGAACTTCAAGGGGACTTGGACCCCTCCCGGCCCTTGGATGAATTGAGCAAATTGAATATGGCAACAGACGAGACTCCCGAAACCGACTCGATTCTGCGTCAGCAGATCGCCTACTACAGCGCCCGCGCCGAGGAATACGACGAATGGTTCTTGCGCCAAGGACGCTATGATCGCGGGCCTGAAAGCAGCCGCGATTGGTTTCGGGAAACCGATGAGATCCGCGCCGCGCTGGATGAATTCAAGCCGGCTGGCCGCGTCTTGGAACTGGCCTGCGGGACCGGGCTTTGGACTGAGCATCTTGCGCGATACGCCGCTGAAGTAACTGCTGTCGATGCGTCTCCTGAAGTCCTCGAAATCAATCGTAAAAGGCTTGGGCAAAAGCCGGTCAAATACGTACAGGCGGACTTGTTCAATTGGGTTCCAGACGGAACGTTTGATGTAGTATTCTTTAGCTTCTTTCTTTCGCATGTACCGCAAGAGCGATTCGAGGGCTTTTGGCAGATGGTGCGGAAGGCTCTCTCGCCGTCCGGCAGAGTCTTCTTCATCGACAGCCGTTACTCCGAGAGTTCGACTGCATTGGACCATCGCTTGGACGGGCCATCCGCGACGACTGTAAAGCGACGGCTCAATGATGGCAGGGAATTCGTCATCGTAAAGATTTTCTACGATCCAGCGCAGCTTGAAGCGCGAATGTCGGCGCTTGGCTGGACGCTGCGGGCGCGGACGACAGCCAATTACTTCATCTACGGCGACGCAACCATTCGCTGAGCGGAACTTCGACAGGCCGTAGCATTGACGCGACGCATTGGGTACGCTGCTCTCGATGAAACCAATTATTGTCAAAGGCGATCTTCTCTCGCAGCCCGTTGACGTAATTGTCAACGCATGGAATAGAAACGTCATCCCTTATTGGCTTCTTCTTCCGCAAGGCGTTTCCGGGGCTATCAAAAAGAGGGCTGGCTATGAGCCGTTCAGGGAAGTAGCAAAGTTCGGCCCGATTCCTCTCGGCGGAGCCGTCTTGACGGCGGCAGGACGGCTACCATACAAAGGAATCATACATGTCGCAGGCATCAATCTTCTCTGGTTTGCAACCGAATATTCGATTCGACGTTCAGTACGCTCTGCGATGACAATCGTGAACGACAATCAATTTGCATCAGTTGCCTTTCCCATCATCGGCTCCGGATCTGGGAATCGCAGCCGCGACAAAGCCCAGAGCTTCATGATGGCGGAATTCCAATCCATTGAGTCGAAAGCGCGCGTTGTCGTCGTTGAGTTCGAACCGAATTCCGCGCCAGCAAACTGAGTTTTGTCGGCATTCTGCCAACTCGTTTATGGGCGTAAAGGACAGGTTTTCTGGCGTAAATATTCTCGGCGTAATTGCCAGATCGCCGGCTTGTCTAATCTGCGATTTTGACGATGATAGGATGCACTCTGGAGAAAGCATCATAACTTTGCAAGAGCGGAACTTTTGCGGTCGGCTTAAGTAGAAGAAAAATTAGGATAGCGCCCTGACCTAGCAGCCCGTTGAAAAATGCCATCCTTTGTTCACGGCCATTACGCAGCGGCCAAAAATGTAGTTCCATTCTGATTTTCATGTTCGCGGCGGTATCCGCCTGTATAGGCATCGATAACGGCGAAAACGGCGAAAATGATGC